>JASHVN010000514.1 GCA_030044555.1 Xanthobacteraceae bacterium
GGCGTTCCGACAATCCGGAGAGAGCTTGGCAGCGTTGGCTTGCAGACAGGCCGCGATGCGTCCGCCACCGGGAAACGTGCCGGCGCACAGCGTCTGGTAATCGGTCATGCAGGCTTGCTGCAGTGCTTGCCGGATAGGTGATGCTTGGCGAGCCGAAACTGCCTGGGCGCCGACGCAGATGCCGATGGCAAACGCGAAAACGGTCGCGAACTCAACGGTACCCATCCGGCAAGCGGCTATTGCTTCGTCCATGTCTTCTCCTCCTCGGTTCAGTGGGACCAGCACTGCCGGATGATACGGGCGCCATCGCGAGATCCCCCGCGGCGCTTATTGGGCGGACCATGGCGCGGATCGCGTCTGCAGCGGCGCAGCCCTGTGAAAGCGGGGAGGGGGGATTGCCGCGCTGCGTCCGTATCACCGGCCGAGACGACAATTCCCCGCCGTCTGCAGAAACATGGAGAGAGAGATGCGAAAATTTCCCGCTGTATCAGCCGGTGCTGTGCGCGTGTGCAGAAGCGGCGCGCTACTTCTCGCCGCGCTCGTCGGCACAAATCTTGGCGCAAGTCTGCTGATCAGCACGGCGTCAGCGGCGCCGAGTCTTGGTCCGAATCTTGGTCCCGTGGCCACTGCGCAGCAGCAAATGAGTGATGACCTCCAGCCGGTGCGCTGGGTTTGCGGACCCTACCGGTGCTGGTGGGCCCCCGGTCCGTATTGGGGAGGCCCATATTGGCGAGGCCCGTATTGGGGCCCGGGTCCTTACTACTGGGGATGGCGCGGCCGTTGGTACTGATCGCGGGTGGCTGAACGGCGCGCCAGTCGCGCAAGCGATGCAACGCCGCGTCCGCCGGACGCGGCGTTGCGCCCCCAGAAGCATGTCCCCCAAAGGCCGAAAAGCCGAGCCTCGGACTCGCTCCAAAGAGGGGGAAAGCCGTCCGTGATCCGTATCAGCAACGTCTGCAACCGATCCCACGAAGGCGCTGGAGGCATTCGATGCACCCACACCATCTGCTGCGTCATTGGTTTTATCCGGCAGCCCTCGGCGCCGTGCTGATCGAGGTCACATGGTATCTGCTCATCTCCAAGCGGTCGTATCCGTGGCGGGACATGGCCATCAGCATCGGCATTTATGTGCTGCATATGCCGGTGCGCTGGGTGACGCCCGTTCTGGTGGGGCCGCTTGCCCTTTTTCTTTGGTCGCACCGGCTCGCGACGATTCCGTTCAACACCGCGTGGGGCCTGATGCTGCTCTTTTTGGCAGTGGAATTTGCCTATTACTGGATGCATCGCTGCGGCCATCAAATTCGCTGGATGTGGGCCACGCACGTCGTGCACCACAGCCCCGAGCATATTCATTTCGCCAGCGCCGTTCGACTTGGCGTCACTGAATTTCTGTCCGGAAATTGGCTGTTCTACCTGCCGCTTTATCTGCTCGGGTTCAATCCCTTTGCGGTGGCCGCCACGTTGTCGATCAATCTTTTCTATCAATTCTGGCTGCATACCGACCTGGTCGGCCGGCTCGGCCCGCTGGAATGGGTCTTTAATACGCCCTCGCATCATCGCGTGCATCACGCATCGAATGCGGAGTACCTCGATCGCAACTACGGCGGCATTCTGATCATCTGGGACCGGCTGTTCGGCACCTTCGCGCAGGAGCAGCCACACGCGCCGATCACCTACGGGCTGGCGCATCCGATTGGCAGCCGTAATCCGTTCAAAATCGCGTTCCACGAATGGAGCGCGATGGCGGGCGATGCGATGCGCGCGCGGTCGTGGCGCGAGCGGCTGGCGCTGCTTTTCGGACGGCCGCGCGCGAGCCTTACGAATCTGGCGTCCGGCGCGACATCCACGGCACTGCCGGTCGAAGCGGTGCCGGCGGCGGCCGAGTAGGGGCGGTGCTTCAAGACCCGCTGGCGGCAACGGGAGACCTGCCCCGATGTTCATTTCGGGCGAGCATGACGAGAACGACCCGGAAGGAATCGGCCCATGTCGAAGCGCTGCGGCAGCCGGTGGTCGTCTTGCGTCCGGCCCGAGGCAACACGCTGGCCGTGAATAGCCTGCGCGCCTACAGCGATGCGGACGATCCGCAGCTTTTGGCCTGGTCAGCAAGCGGTGACCGGCGCGCGTTCGACGAGATCGTCGGCCGCCACGGCCCATTTGCGCTGCGGGTCGCGATGCGCCTTCTCTCCGACCCGGCGGCCGCGGAGGACGTGGTGCAGGAAGCGATGGTGCGCGCCTGGAATCAGTGCGGCCAATTTGATCCGCGCCGCGGCCGCTTCACCACCTGGCTCTATCGCGTCGTGATGAACTTGTGCATCGATCAGCGCCGGCGCGTACAGCCGGAACCGATGCCAGAGAACTTCGATCCCGCCGATCCGGCCATGGCCGCCGATGAAGGACTTGCGCATCGCGAGTTTCATGCCGTCCTTGCCGGCGCGCTCAGGGACCTGCCGGTTCGGCAGCGGGCGGCGATGACGCTGGTTTACGACGAGGGCTTGTCCGGTGCCGAGGCGGCGCGGGTGCTCGGGCTCTCAGCCAAAGCGGTGGAGCGCCTTCTTGCGCGCGGCCGTGCTTATCTGCGCGAGCGGTTGCAGGCGCATGATCTGGAGGAGAAGCTCAAATGATGACCTTGGGGCGATTTCGTGCGCTGCTTGACAGCTACGGCGCGGATCCGCAGCGCTGGCCGCAGGCCTCGCGCGCCGATGCCGAAAAGCTGCTGAGCGGCTCGGCGGCGGCGCGTGCCATGCGCGAAGAGGCAGAACGATTGGACGCGGCGATCGCGGCGGCAACTGCCCGCGAGGACGCAGCGCTGGCGCGGCTTTCCCCACCTGACGAGGCCTTGCGGCGATTGCGATCCGGCGTTGCTGCGCGGATTGCGACGGAGGCCGAGCGCCCGACTGAACGGCGTACGGCGTGGACATTTGCAGCGGTTATCGACCGGCTGCTGTCGCCAGCTCCGTTTTCGTCGCGTCTTCATTGGGCCGGCATGGCAACCGCGGGCGGTTTCGCCATCGTGGCCGGCCTGCTGCTCGGCGCGATGTATGCCACGCCCCCAACAGCCGACTCGGTGCTGTCGATGCTGCAACCGGCGCCGATACTCATTTTGGCGGACTAAGATGACCCCGAACGCAGAAAATACCCGCGAAACCCCGCGTTGGCGGCGCATCGCGCTCCCTGTCTCCGTCGTTTTGAATCTCTTCTTCGTGGCGCTGATCGGCGGACACCAGTGGCGCCAACATCATCTGGAAGTGCGTGCGGGATCGCCGTTAGCGCGGGCCCTCCTTCGGGCCGAAGCCAGTCTGCCACCGCAGCAAGCGGCGGCATTCGGCGGAGTCATTCGGCGCGACCTGCCGCACTATAAGGACGCCGCGCAGCAGCTCCTTGAGGCCCGCGAAGCCTTGAACCGCCAAATCACCGCCGAACAATTCAATGAGCAAGCCACGCGAACGGCATTGGCGGCATGGAGAGGCGCATGGAATCATTTTATGGACGATTTTGGCGACACGCTCGTCAACGCACTGGCTCAATTGCCGGAGGACGGCAGGCGCAGACTAGCGGCCGAGCGACGCTCGGCGCATATCGGACGAGTCTTTCCGTGAACGTTTACGCGTGCAGTCGCGTGTGCCGTCCGGCGCTGCGCTCGATGGCGCTGGCGAGGTATTCCGGCGATTGCGCACCGGTGACAATGACGCCGCCGCCGAAAATGAAGCAGGGCACGCCGTCGATGCCGGCTTCCTTGGCGCTGGTCGCTTCGTCCTCGATGCGGTCGACGTCGGCGTCGCTGGCGAGCAGCCGCCGCACCAGATCGCCGTCCATGCCGCAATCAACCGCGGCCTGGATCAGAACCTTGGGGTCGGTGAGGTCGGCGCCCTCGGCGAAATAAAGCTCCATCAGCCGCTGCTTGACCTTGGCCGGATCGGTAGCGCTGCGCGACCACAGAATAATGCGATGACAGTCAAGCGTATTGGGCTGGCGTGAAATCCTGTCCGGCGCGTAGGGCAGGCCCTCCATGGCGGCCGCGGCGGCAACGCGCTCGGCGATCACCGCATAGCGCTCCGCGGAGCCGAATTTGGTCTCGAGATAGGCCTGCCGGTCGATGCCATCGCGCGGAATCCACGGATTGAGAAAATAGGGCCGCCAATTGATCGCGACTTCGACGTCGGGATTGAGCGCGATCGCCGCTTCGAGCCGGTGCTTGCCGATATAGCACCACGGGCACACGACATCGGAGACGACTTCAATGCGGAGCGAAACCGGCGCTGTGGAGGAATGAGGCATGAACAATTCCTTCGATTCGTGTGCCATTCAAACTCATGACCCCAATTTGGGGCCACCCGGCAGCGGCAACTGTTGCGGCATCGCGAATATAGTCAGCCAGGGCCAAAATCGCTGCGCTTCAGCCGGCGGCGGCGACTTTACCCACGACTCTGGCGATGAGCGAGTCGACGCTGTCGTCGGGCCGCAATGTGGCGAGCGTCACTTCCGCCTCGATGCCGACGCGCTTGCGGTCGGGCGCCATGGTGGTGTTTTTCAGAATGCTGGCGAGGCGGCGGGCCACCACATGGGCGGCGCGCAGGTCGGTTTCGGTAAAGACCGCGAAAATCGAATTATCGGCCTCGCGGCAGGCGAAATCGACTTGGCGCATCAGTCGGCTCAACAGCCGCGCGGCATCGAGGCCGCTGCGCCGGTCGCTGCCATTGAAGGCAAAGCGCGCAATGGACAGGCCGACGCCGCGTTTTTCCGCGTCGCCGACCGCCCGGTTGAGATCGCGCCAGAACGCTTCGTGGGCAAGGAGCCCGGTGTCGGGATCGATCATGCCCCTGGCATCGAGCGATTTGAGCATGCGTTGCAGCCGCGCGCCAAAGGCATGCAGGCGCACGAACGGCATAAAGCGCTCGACCAGGCGCTGCGGTCCCTCGGCGATGCGCTCGAGATTGGGCAGGTGCGCGGCAAAGCGCTCGACCGAAGCGGGATGACTGCCGTGCATGGCGACCGGCAGGTCGCGAAAGCGCGCGTCATCAGCAAGCGCAGTGAGCAGCGCCTCGACGACGCGCGGGCCAAACCCGTCGCCGATCACCAAGCCGTCGATGTCGCGCGCATGCAGGGCGCGCGCGGCGTTCTCAACGCTCAAGGCGCCCACGAGGCCGACGCGCTCACCGATGGCGATTGAGAGCGCGGGATAGGAGCGGCCGCGCCCGGCCAGAAGCACGCTCGCTTCGTCGAGCGGATCGCCCAGCGGCAGTTCGGGTGGCAATTCTCCGCGGCTTGCCAGCATCTGCATGCGGCGCAAAACCGTCGCATGCAGCGCGCGGATGCGCAGCGCGATGTTGAGGCGGTTGATAATGCGCTCGGCCGGCGCGCTCGCCGCAATGGTCAGCGCATCGGGCCAAAGCGCCGTGCTCTCATCGCGTATGCATGCGATCACCGGCATGAAGGCGCGCTCGCGCGTCTTCGCCCGTTCGGCGAGCACCTTGGAGAAGGCCGCCGCGTGGGTGCCGTCGCAAGCATCAGCGAGGATAATCGCCTCGGGCTCGATGGATGCGATTGCGGTGGGAGCTTCGACCCAACCGACATCGACAACCGGAAAAGCGCCGGCCCTGCGGAGCGCTTCGACGATATCGAACGCCGGGCTGTCGGCAATGACGACAAACGGACCTTGCAGCGCCATGGAGGGTTGCCGGCAGGATGCAAATTCGGGTTCCTGCCCGAAACCATGCCAAAGCGCTGTTAATGGGGCGTCAACGCCCGTGCCGGTCCACCCGATTCATGCCGCCGCCAAGTCTTTTTGCCGCCAAGTCAGGACGCCAAGTCTTTATTCGGCTGCCAGGTCGGCGCGTTCGCTGCGGTCGCGGAAGGCTGCGGCGACGAGCGGATTGACCCCGACCGCGGTCAGCGCGGCCTGGACCATGTCCCGGTCGACAGCGTTGCCGATCAGCCGCTGTCCGGTGACTGGATCGGGCAAGGCCGTGAGCGTGGCGCCGGTATCGATGCGCCCGACCGCTTCCCGCAATTCATGCAGCGAAAAGCGGTAGCCGCCGACATTGACAATGCCGGCGGGCGGACCGGTCACGACCACCCCTTTGGTGAGACTATCGACCCGGCAGGCATAGCCGGTATCGACAAGGCCGAAATGGTCGATTTCGAAATGCGGCAGACCGGACCGCTCGATGCCGGGTGGAAAGGCGTGGCGCGGCACCATCGGCCCGCGCAGCGCCACGGTGCCCGCCGCCGTACGCACCACCTCGGTGACGACGGAGCCGGTAGGGCTGCTGCGTGGCGCCGTGACCGGTCCGAGCGGAAGCGGCGCGGCCTGTCCGTCGGGTGACCGCCGTGCGGCGACAAAGCCGGCTTCCCCAAAAATCGAAACATCGACCAGAGAGGCCTCGGGCTCGCGCCATGCTGAACTCGTCGCCACACGCTCCGGCGAGCGCCAGGCGCCGATGATTGTGGGCCCGCCGTCGCGCGCGAATGCGCCGCTTTCGGCGAGCCGCAAAGCCACCGCGCCGGGCAGAATCACGGTCCGGCAGGCCTCGGCGCGCCGTTGCTGCGCGAACACGTGCGCTTCGAAGGGATGATGCAGCGACAGCGTACCGGCGCAGAAAAGCCACGGCAGAAGCGTGAGGCTGATGCCGGCAAACGAGGAGGGCGCGACTGCCGAGACGATATGCGCGCCTTGCGCGAGCTTGCTCTCCAGCGCCACGGAGAGGCCGCCGGTGAGCATTTCCAGATGGTTGCGGGCGACCGGAACGATGCCCTTGTTGCCGGTATCGAAGGTGATGAGGGCAACGTGAGCGGAGGCGCTGTTCAACCGCTCGCGATCGAAGGGTGGAACCGGATTGAGCTTTTCGGCGGTGAAGAGATCGCCGAACGGCACCACGCCGTCGGCCAGTTTCTCGCCAAATCCGCACACGTAGCGGATTGAAAAGACCTCGGAGGCGACCCGCATCGCCAAATGGCAGTGATTAAAGCCGCCGACCTGCCGGCAGGTGATCAAAGCCTTGGCGCCGATACGCGCCAGCGCGGCGATGGCGTCGGCGCGGCGCCAGAGCAGAGGCATGGGCGCGGCGATCATTCCGGCGCGCAGCACGGCAAGGATCGTCAAAATGTTTTCGACGGTATTCGGCAGTTGGACGCCGACAATGGCGTCGGTGGGAATACCCAAATGGCGCAAGCGGCCGGCAATGGCAGAGACCATGCGGTCGGCCTGCGCATAGGTCAGCCGCCGTGGCGCGCCGTCGGTGAACATTGCGCGGTTGGGCGGATCGATGAGCGCGAGCCTTTGCGGATCCTTTTGCGCGACGCGGCGGAAAACTTCGTCGACGGTGATGCCGCGCTGCCGCTGTTGCGGCGGCGAAAGAGCGGTGTGATCGCCCAGAATCATTGTTGGCCCCGCATCTTTTCGCGCCACCAGGTTTCCGGCAAATAGCCGAATAGCGAGGTGCGCGCCGGGTGCGCGATAGTCGCCCAGCGCGCCACCCATTGATTGGGAAGATAGAACAGCGGTACCACGTAACAACCTGAGGCCAGCACGCGGTCGAGTGCACGCACGGCGTCGACGAAATCGGCGCGGCCGCGCACCTTGAGCAGCGCGGCGATCATGGCGTCAACCGCGGAGCTCTTCACGCCCATATAGTTGCGGGAGCCTTGTGCGTCGGCGGCGGCTGAGCCGAAATAGAAGCTTTGCTCGTTGCCGGGCGAGAGCGATTGCTCCCAGCGATATTCGATCATGTCGAAGTCGAACGAGCCAAGCCGCTCTTCGTATTGCACGTCGTCAACCAGGCGCACCTGCGCGTCGATCTCCGCGCGGGCGAGATTATGGGAAAACGCCAGCGCCAGCCGCTCGTCGTCCCGGTTGGTCACCATGATCTCGAAGCTCAATGGCTGGCCGGTGGCGCGGTTGAGCAACCTGGTCCCTTCCAGGGCGTAGCCGGCAGATTCCAGCAGCGCGAGTGCTTGCCGCAGCGGTGCGCGGTCGTGGCCGGAGCCGTCGGTCATCGGTGGCGACCACGTGCCGTCGAGCACGTCGGGGCGCACGGCGCCGGGAAACGGCGCCAGCAGCGTGCGCTCGTACGAATCGGCCGGACGGCGATAGGCGGACAATTCCGAATCATCGAAATAGCTCGTGCTCCTCTTATACAACCCATAGAAAAAATTGCGATTGATCCATTCAAAATCGAACAGGAGCGAAATGGCCTCCCGCACGCGGATATCGGCAAAAACGGGCCGCCGCGTGTTGAACACATAGTCGGAAGCGAGCTTGGGCAGGCCGTCGGGAAAGGAGTCTCTGACGATGCGGCCGTCGCGCACCGCCGGAATGTCATAGCCGGTCTGCCAGCGCGTCGGATCTTCTTCGTCGCGTATGTCGTAGAGGCCGGCCTTGAAAGTTTCAAAATAGGCATTGGCGTCGCGGTAGTAGTCAAAGCGCACTTCGTCGAAATTCCACAGCCCGCGATTGATGGACAGCGAGCGGCCCCAATAATTCGGATCGCGCTTGAAGGTGATGCTGCTGCCGGGATGGATTTCGGCGACCACATAAGGGCCGCTGCCGATGGGCTTCTTCAACGTCGTCTGCTCGAAAGTCGCCACATCGATTGCGTGCTGCGGCAAGATCGGCATCAGGCCGAGGATGAGCGGCAATTCGCGGTCGCCGCCACGCAGGTCGAAGCGCACGGTGTGTGTATCGAGAATTTCGGCGCGCACGACCTTGGAATAATAGGCGCGGTGGTTAGGGCGGCCGTGATCGCGCAAAAGCTTCCAGGAAAACACCACGTCCGCGGCCGTGACCGGTACACCGTCGGAGAAATGCGCCGCCGGATCGAGGCGGAAAGTGACGTAATCGCGCGCGTCGTCGGTATCGACGCTTTGGGCGAGCAGACCGTAGAGCGTAAATGGCTCGTCGTAACCGCGCGCCATCAGGCTTTCGACAACGTATCCGCGGACGGCCTGCACCGGCACGCCCATGACGATGAGCGGGTTGAGGCTGTCGAAGGTTCCAAGCACCCCTTCGACCAAGCGGCCGCCTTTGGGCGCGTCCGGATTGACGTACGGCATAGCCGTAAAATTCTCCGGCATTGCCGGGGCGCCATGCATGGCGATGGCGTAGGCCGCCGCGGCGGCTCGCGGGAAAACTCCGGCAAGGGCCAGCGCGCCGCCTAACGCGGTCGTTGCAGCGCGAAGCCGAACGGCGCTCAGCATGGCCTTCATGGAAATAGAAGCCGACGTCACGAATCCGATTCAGGGCTCGGGAAGCAGGAAGCGCCGGGATGCAGCATAAATCAACGGCTCGGCCGGTCCGCGCGCCGGCAAAACGCTATTGCGAACAATAACGATCCATAAGCGCTCAAATAGGCTTTATTAGGCGACACAATTGGGCTATCTGGCGCTGAGGACGCGTCACGCTCTTGCCGTATTCTACGTCGATTCACCACCGAACCGGGGCACCCGCGCGATGGCGCGTGATGAACGTGGGGACTTTCCCCGTTTCGGACCACCTAAGCTCGATCTGACCCGGCAAATCGACCTGCGTCGGTTTGCTGGCGGTAGCACGAAAGAAGGATTGTATCCCATGATCTATCGTGACGCGTGGGCGCCGGCGCAACCGGTTCGCCGCAGGCTCGGCGCCATCGCCAAGATAGCGGCGAAGACGGCGGCTCTGACCGTTGCGCTGGCGATCGTGCCCGCCTCGTTGGCGCTGGCACAGGTGAAAAAGCCGCCGGTGAGGAAGCCAGGACCGCCGACGCAGCAAACCGAGCCGCAGCAGCCGGCGGGAGAACAGCAGCAGCAGGTCCAGTTGATCTATTCTCCCTGGACCAAGTTCTGTCTCCAGGGCAAGGATCCTAATCCACAGCAGGTTTGCTTTACCGGCAAGGATGCCCGCATCGAATCGGGAATGCCGGTGGTCGCTGCGGTACTGATCGAGCCGCAAGGCACCCCGAAAAAGATTCTCCGCGTGACGCTGCCGCTCGGCATGCAGCTCATTCACGGCACCCGCGTGATCATCGATCAGAACCAGCCGATGACCGCGCCTTATGTGATCTGCTTTACCAACGGCTGCATGGCCGACTACGAAGCAAGCCCCGACATGATCGAGAAGATGAAGAAGGGCCGCGGCTTGGTCGTGCAGGCAATCAACGCCAATGGACAGCCGATCAGCGTCGTGCTGCCGCTTAGCGATTTCGCCAAGGCCTATGACGGTCCGCCCACCGATCCGAAAGTCTTCGAGGCACAGCAGCAAAAGCTGCAAGAGGAACTGCAGAAACGCGCCGACGAAGCGCGCAAGAAGCTCGAACAAAGCCAGCCCGGAGCTTCAGCCGGGCAGCCGCCTAACAAGACGCAGTAGATTCCGATCGGACCGACACCGGCTGTGCGCGGCGCAGCCGGTGTAAGCCGGCCGTCCGGTGGCGCATTCATTCAGTGGCGCATAGTCGAGCGCGGCCGATAGCCGCCCTTGCCGTCCTTGATGAAGACTTCGGCGACCTGCGGATGCCGCACGGGCTCGCCGCTGGTATCGGGCAATAGATTTTGCTCGGAAACGTAAGCGATATACTCGGTCTCGTCGTTCTCAGCGAACAAGTGATAAAACGGTTGGTCCTTGTGCGGCCGCACGTCCGCCGGGATCGACTCGTACCATTCTTCGGTATTGGCAAAGACCGGATCGATGTCGAACACCACGCCGCGAAACGGATAAAGGCGGTGGCGGACGACCTGACCGATCTGAAATTTAGCGATTTTGATCTTATCCAATTTTGATCTTGTCCAGGGCTCATGAGCCGGTCTTTGCAGCGCTCGCGCCGCAATCATCCAAGGACAGGATTGTGGCGCCCGGCGGACCAAGTGCTGAATGCCTGTTCATGAAGCAAAACACGCTTACAGTCCATAGCGGGCGCCCATGTCCGGGTCCTTGGCGGCGACCAGCCGGGCAAGGTCGACAACAACCTTGGCCTGTTTCCAGGTTGCATCGTCCTGCATTTTGCCGTCGATCATCACCGCGCCGCTGCCGTCGGGCATCGCCTCTATGATCTTTTTCGCGAACGCTACTTCGCCAGGCTCGGGTGAAAACACGCGCTTGGCGATGGGAACCTGGCTCGGATGCAGCGTCCAGGCACCCACGCAGCCCAGCAGAAAGGCGTTGCGGAATTGCGCTTCGCAGGCGGCGCTGTCGGCGAAATCGCCGAACGGACCGTAGAAAGGCTTGATGCCGGCGGCCGCGCAGGCATCGACCATTTTGGCGATCGTGTAGTGCCAGAGGTCCTGCTGGAACGCCAAGCGCGGCGTATCCGGTGCGTTCGGCGCGGCGTCGGCGAGCACCTTGTAATCGGGATGTCCACCGCCGACCCGGGTCGTCTTCATCGCTCGCGATGCGGCGAGGTCGGCGGGACCAAGGCTGATGCCGTGCATGCGCGGCGAGGCGGCCGCAATCGCCCCGACATTGTTGACGCCTTCTGCGGTCTCCAGAATGGCGTGGATGAGGATCGGCTTCTTGACTGCGTATTTTGCTTCGAGCTGGGCGAGCAGCTGGTCGAGATAACGAATATCCCAGGCGCCTTCGACTTTCGGCAGCATGATCACGTCGAGCTTTTGGCCGATTGCGGCGACGATCTCGCAGATGTCGTCAAGCATCCACGGCGAGTTGAGCGCGTTGATCCGCGTCCATAACCCGGTACTGCCGAATTCGCAGCTCCTGGCCATGGCGATGAAGCCCTCACGCGCCGCCTCCTTGGCGTCCGCCGGTACCGCGTCCTCGAGATTGCCGAGCACCACATCCACTTGGCGGATCAATTCCGGCACTCTGGCGCGCACCTTCTCGTTGTGCGGCGGGACAAAATGAATCATCCGCTCGAGCGTGAGCGGCAGTTCGCGCAGCGGCGCCGGCGCCCCGATCGCCAACGGCTTGAAAAAATTGCGCGGCAGTTTCATGCGCGGATCCTGCAACTCCCGGTGACGAACGGTAAAATGAACGGCGTGGTCTCGCCAAGCGACTTTTGACGGCAGCTGTGCCTATGAAATGACAGCGTCAGACGGTCTCTCCGCGCATGAGACGAGGCTGTGACACAATCGGCGCCACGCCCTGGCGCATCAAAGTGCGCCGTACCATGCCGATGCGATCGAGCAGATAAAGCGAAAATCCGCGGGTGGCCTGGATCGGCAGGAAATCGCTCAGCAAGGACCGGTTCAACACATCGACGGCAAGCGTACAGCTCCTTAAGTCCGCCGCACGCGCTGTGTCATACCGGGTCATCAGTTCGGGCGCGCCGATATCGGCGTTGCGCCGCCGCGCGTCGGCGACAAGCTCGGCGATCGTGGCGGCATCACGCAGACCAAGATTGAGTCCCTGCGCGCCGATCGGCGGCAGAACATGCGCCGCCTCGCCGACCAGCACGATGCGCTCGCCCGCGAGCCGGCTCGCCGTCTCCACGGCGAGCGGAAAGGTGCCGCGGCCCGAGTCGATGCTCATGCTCCCCAAAAGCGAATGGGCGCGGCGTTCAATTTCAGCTGCAAGCGTGGTGTCATTCTTGGCCGACATGACGGCCACACCTTCTGGATCGTCGACCCAGACGAGACTGGAGCGTTGGCCGGGGAGGGGGACGAGTGTGAACGGGCCATGTTCCGTATGGAATTCCGTTGAAATGTTACGGTGCGGTCGCGCGTGCGAAAGATTGAGCGTGAGCGCCACCTGCGGATACTCGCGGCGCGACGAGCCAATGCCGGCCGCGGCGCGGCAGAGCGAGCGCTGGCCGTCGGCGCCGATCACCAGCCGCACGCGTGCTTGGCCGTCGCCAAGCTTGATCGTCACCGCATTCGCGTCGGGCGTTATTTCGACCGCGGGAGCGGCAATGCGCGCCAATCGGAGCTCGGCGGCGCGGGCTTCAAGCGCGGCCACGAGATGGCGGTTTTCGACGTTGTAACCGAAAGCTTCGAGCCCGATCTCCTCGGCGTCAAAGACGATCTCCGGCGCCCGAAACAGCCGCCTGGTGCTGTCAACGATACGGATTTGGCGCAAGGGGGCGGCGTGAGGAAGGCAGGCCCGCCACACGCCAAGCGTGACGAGCGCCGTGACCGAACCCGCCAACAGCGCCGTGGTTCGCTGGTCGGGCTTTGCCGCCGGCGCGATGAGCACCGTGTCCACGCCCGCTGTCTGAAGCGCGATCGCGCTGACCAGCCCAACCGGCCCGGCGCCGACGACCGCCGCTTCGGCGGTCAAGTTGGATTCGATTGCGCTCATATTCACCATTCCGCCAGCCGGGGGTCGCTGAGTGGACCAAGATTAGCAATGATGCGGCGATTGCGCACCGCGGGCGCGCTCCTTAACCTCGCGCCAGAAGGAAACGTTTAATTCCGATGGACCCCAGCCACAAACCGCGGCCGACCGCGACGCCGCTCACCATGACCGCCTTTGCCGTGCATATCTTCACGGCTTGCGGCGCCGGCTGTGCGCTCTTGGCGCTGATCGCGGCAGTGGGCGGCAAGTGGCCGGAAATGTTTCTGTGGCTTGGGATCGCAGTCATCATCGATGGGATCGACGGAACTTTCGCGCGGCGGCTGCGCGTCGCCGAGGTATTGCCGCGCTGGTCGGGCGATGTCCTCGATCTTGTCGTCGATATTCTCAATTATGTGTTTGTGCCCGCTTACGCGCTTGCTGCCGGCGGGCTCTTGCCTCCCTTCATAGCCACGCCGCTCGGCATCCTGATCGTCGTGACCGGTTCGCTCTATTTCGCCGACCGCTGGATGAAGACCGCGGATTATTATTTCCGCGGTTTTCCGGCAGTGTGGAATGTGGCGGCATTCTATATCTTCGTGCTCAAGCCGCCGCCCTGGCTGGGCGCATGCGTGGTTGTGGCGCTGGCAGCGCTGACTTTCGTGCCGGTTCATTTCATTCATCCGCTGCGTATTGCACATCTGCGCGCGCTCACCACGGCCGCACTCATTTTGTGGGCGATCCTTGCGCTCGTCGCTGTGGCGGAGAACCTCGATCCGGGATTTTGGCTGGCGACAGGCTTGAGTATTTTGGCAATCTATTTCGTCGGCATTGGATTTCTGCGCCGGCATCACCCGTAACCGCATGATGCAAGGATTTGATCAATGACGCGACCTGTCCTCCTCATCGCCGGCGGCAGCCGCGGCATCGGCGCGGCGACCGCGCGATTTGCCGGCGAGCGCGGCTACGACGTCGCGATCAACTACGTCAGGCGCTCCGATGCCGCAGCAGCAATTGCTGAAGCGGTAACCAAGGCCGGCGGCAGGGCGGTTACCCTTCAAGGCGACATGGCGAAAGAGGAAGAGATCGTGCGCGTCTTCGAGGAGACGACGCGCGCGCTCGGGCCAATCACCCATTTCGTTCATTCATCCGGTGTTGGCGGCAAGAACTCGCGGCTCGATGCGGCGAGCGCCGCCACCATTCGCGAGGTTATCGACATCAATCTGTTCGGCGCGATCATCTGCGCGCGCGAAGCGGTGCGGCGGATGTCGACGGCCCATGGCGGCAAGGGCGGCGCGATCGTGCTCTTGTCCTCGATTGCGGCGGTGACCGGCGGGGCGACCGAGTACGTCTTTTACGCTGCCGCCAAGGGCGGCGTGGACGCCCTGACCAACGGCCTGGCGCGCGAAGTCGCCAAGGAGGGCATCCGGGTGAATGCGATACGGCCCGGCCCGACCGATACGGAAATTCACGAACCGGGGCGGCTCGCGCGCATCACGCCGCTGCTGCCGATGGGACGTCCGGGCGAGCCTGACGAGATCGCCGAGGCGGTGCTTTTCCTGTTGTCGGACGCCGCGTCTTACATCAGCGGCGCCGTGCTCAACGTCTCCGGCGCGCGCTGAATCGCCGACCGCGTCTAAGGATGGGCCGGCGGCATCACCACGACGTAGGGCCAAAGAGGACGGCCTCTCCGTTGCCGCCGGCCGACGTAACCCGGCAGGCCGCGCGCTGACGCGTTCACGTCGATCGTTGGCAATGCTTTGGGTGCCTCGGTGTTTCCCGCGCCGCCGTTGAATTGGGCGAGATAGGCTGTCTGCGAATCGATGCCGTTCAGAACGATGGTGATCGTATTGGTTTTCTGCATGCTGCCGGAAACCTCGGCCGCCACCGCCGGCCATAACGGCGAGGTCAGATCGTATTTCACATCCAGACCTCCGGTCACCACGACGTTAAATTGGTATTGCATTTGCGCGGGAACAATCTGGTCGCGCTTCTGCTGCGCATTCAGCCCATGCAAGGTGGAATCGCTGATCGACTTTCCGACTTCCTCGAGCCAAGCGGCGAGCGGAAGCGTATTGTTCACCCAGACCCGCTTGAACAGCGCGTAATCGGGGAAATCGTTTCGCGCCAAGGCGTCGATGTCATCTTCCGTGTAAATACTGCCAAATGGCGGCGGCTCCCTTTTTGGTATGGTTCTGTAGCACGAAAACGGCTGTTCGCTTGAGTCCGCCGCCGGCGCCGGTCGCAGCGTTATGGCGTCCTGCGGAATCGCGAAGAACCAGGTCGCCGTATAGGTGTTTTGATCCGACCCGGTCGGCCCGATATTCCAAGCGTGCGAATGTCCATTCCCGTCAGACCGGAGCCAGTCGAACTGAGTGCCGCTCTGCAGGCCGAGATTGTCCTGGACCTGCAAGCTCAATTCCAAAGCGCCAAACTGCTTCCAATCGATTTCGTAATATGAATATTTTTTGATCGCGCTTTCGATGCCGTTCAGCTTGGCCTCCGCCTGGAACATCATATTTCGTTGGTTGTTAGCGGCGACGAATGTGATCAGTTCGCAGCGCAGCGATTTGAGCAGGCGGGGAACCTCCTGGCGATCGACGATCAGAGTTCGCGGATCGTGAACGAAATACGGACTGGCGCAGGAACCAAGGCAGACTGCCCCCGCCAGCGCCAGGACCGGCCAAACGCGCACACACATTCGCAAGGTCCCCCCGGACCCCAATTCAAGGCATCTTGCGAGGGTTGCCGGCCCAACGTCAACTCAGGTCCGGGCGTCCGCCCGCCCGCGGCCCACTTTAGGGGGCGTGTCCGCATAGGGGCTGCTAGTGTCCGCGCCGGGCCTTTACGTTTCCCATAGCTTGCGCCCTTGCCGCGGCTGCCTATGATCGCGCCACCGGCGATTTAGTCGTCTGAAATCGGTATCGATAGGAGAGCAAAATGGTTGCTGCGGTGCGCGTGCATAAAGTCGGCGGGCCCGACGTTTTGACTTACGAAGAGATCGAACTGCCGGCGCCGGGGCAGGGCCAGGTCCGGGTCAAGCAGCATGCCGCGGGGGTCAATTTCATCGACACCTATTTCCGCATGGGGATGTACCCTTCGCCGGTCGGGCTGCCCTTTGTCGCCGGCAATGAAGCCGCTGGCGAGGTCACAGCTGTCGGCCCCGGCGTCACTGACATCAAGGTTGGCGATCGCGTCGCCTATGTGGTTGCGCTTGGTGGCTATGCCAGTGAACGCAACGTGCCGGCCGACCGCGTGGTGAAATTGCCGGCGAATATCAGCTACGAGCAGGCCGCCGCCATGATGCTCAAGGGCATGACCGCGGAATACCTGGTCCGCCGCACCTTCAAGGTCGACAAGGGAATGAACGTCTTTGTTCATGCCGCGGCCGGCGGTGTCGGCTTGATCCTGTGCCAATGGGCCAATCATCTCGGCGCCAACGTCATCGGCACTGTGGGCTCGAAGGACAAGGCCGAGCTGGCCAAGGCCAACGGCTGTCATCACACGATCCTCTATCGCGACGAGGATTTTGCCGCGCGCACCAAGGAGATCACCGGCGGCAAGCTGTGCGAAGTCGTCTACGATGGGATCGGCAAGACCACGTTTCCCGGATCGCTCGATTGCCTCAAGCCGCTTGGCATGTTTGTGAGCTATGGCAGCGCGTCGGGACAGATCGACGCCTTCAACATCAACATCCTGCAGGCCAAGGGCTCGCTGTTCGCCACGCGCCCGACGCTCAATACCTATGCGGCCAAGCGCGAGGATTTGGTCTCCATCGCCAATGGTCTGTTCGACGTCGTCGGCAAGGGCGCCGTCAAAATTCCCGTACACCAGAAGTATGCGCTGCGCGACGCTGTGAAGGCGCATCGCGACCTCGAGGGCCGCGCCACGACCGGCTCATCGATCCTCGTACCGTGAGGACGTTCGGCCGCCGGAGGAGAACCCAGGTCCCATGAAGATCCGGGCCCTTTTGGCGGCGATTCTTCCGTATTTGACGACGATTGCCTGGGCATTCGCCGCTTTTGTTGCCGGGCAAATCGCCGCGCTTGTCGCGCTGTTGGTATGGTGGCACGGCGACGTCCACGCCTTGTCCGCGTCCGAATACGATGGCGCCGTTGTCACGCTGTCGGTGCTGGTGCTCAATCCGGTCACCGTCGGCGTGCTGATGCTCGCAGTGCATCTTAAGGGCGCCGATCAAGCCGAGTATCTGGGACTGGTCTGGCCGCGCGTGCGCTCGGTAGCAGTCGGCATCGTCGGCATCGTTCTCATTATCGGTCTGACCGATGCCCTCCTGTTCGCGACCGGGCGCGCGATCGTCTCGTCGTTCCAGGTCGTTTCTTACACGACCGCCGCTGCAGAAGGCTGGCTGCCGGTGATGTGGATTGCGACCGTGCTGGTGGCGCCGGCGGGCGAGGAGATTTTGTTCCGCGGTTTTCTGTTTCGCGGCTTCGTGCGCTCGGAGCGCGCGGCCGTGCCCGCGATCATCGTCATCTCGCTGTTATGGGCCGGGCTGCACCTGCAATACGACCTGACCGGCATTACCGAAATAGCCGTCGCCGGCCTGTTTCTCGGCTGGGTGCGCTGGCGCTCGGGCTCGACGCTGCTGACGTTTCTCCTTCATGCCTTGTTCAATTTCGAAGGCATGATGGAGACGTTCGTGCAGGTAAGGCACTTGTTGTAAGGGGTGTCGCGTAAGCCGCATCGATTGCCGGCTTCGTCAACGCGGGCGCCGTCCCAATGGATCAGTCATGCGGCTAAAGAGCGACGCGCTGCTCGACTCTCCGCCTTGAACTTTTTTTCGCGGCAGGCCGACAACCGGATCGGCGAAACGGCTGATCGCCGCCACCGTGTCATCGAGGGAGACGGCGGAGCCCGCCGTCTCGCTGACGATGATCGACAACACATTCATGTCGCGCCGGTACAGGGAATCGAGCGCGGTCAACGTATGGCTGATGGCGCCAAGATAGCTGCCGGTGACCAGGATCAGCGGCAGCTGCAACGCCATCATCACGTCGAGCACCGTGCGCTCGCCATCGAGCGGCACCATGATGCCGCCGACGCCTTCGATCAGCAGCAAATCCCGGCGCTGCTCGATGACGTGGCGGCAATAGGCGATGACGTCGTCGACATCGATGCTGCGCCCCTCGCGCCGGGCCGCAAGATCGGGCGACAGCGGTGCACGAAATCGCCACGGCGAAATACGCTCGATCGATTCCGTTGTGACCGGTGCGCCGAGCGCGCGCAGAAGCACGCCCGGATCGCTGCTGGCGAGCTGCGCCGGATCAAATCCGCTCACCACCGGTTTGATGACTTCGACCGCGCGGCCCATCTGGCGGAAATGCCCGATCAACGAGGCGGCGACGTAAGTCTTGCCGACGTCAGTCCCGGTGGCGGTGATGAAAATAGCGGTCACGACTCAGCATCTTAACACGCGGCTGCGCACGCTCGCGGCGAGCCGCTCGACCTCGGCATCGGGATGTTGGGCGGTGAAGGCGAAACGCAGCCGGGCGGTGCCTTGTGGCACCGTCGGCGGGCGGATGGCGACCACCAGAAAACCGTCTTCTTCCAGGGCCCGCGCTGCCGCGAGCGCGTCGTCGGTCTCGCCCAGGATGAGCGGAACGACGGCGCTGCAGGGCTCGGGCAGATTGAGGGCGCGGGCAAACAGCCTTGCCTTGCGCAGCGGCTTTGCAGCGTAATCCGGCTCGCCTTCGATCAGATCGATGGCCGCGATGGCGGCGGCGGTCACCGGCAGCGGCAGGCCGGTCGAGTAGATGAAGGTGCGCGCGCGCGTGCGCATGAGATCGATCACCGGCTGCGAAGCACACAAATAGCCGCCATAGGCGCCAATCGCCTTCGACAGCGTGCCCATTTGCAGCGGTACGTCGACCGGGCCGCCATTGGCAAAGCTTGAACCACGCCCGCCGCCCACGACCCC
>JASHVN010000515.1 GCA_030044555.1 Xanthobacteraceae bacterium
GATATCGAGGCGAAGTTCCAGGCGATCAAAAGCACCAACCCGCCTGGGCAACCGCCCCCCACGGTGTGGGTCAACGCCGACCGGGAACTCTGCTACAATGAGGTCGCGCGGGTGCTCGGCAGACTCCATGACGCCGGGTTCGGCACCGTCTTGAACATCACCAACGAGAAGCCGGCGGGAGAATAAGGATTGCGCTCCGACTGGGCCATATCCGGGGTCGCTCACGCGGTGCTTATTACGCTCGCGCTGATTAGTCTCGCCAATTCCAAACCGAGCGATCCGGCCAATTTGGTACCGGTGTCGATCGTGACCGATTCCGACATTTCGCGCGCGGCCCTGGGGCAAAAGAACGCGCCCCACCTGGCGAAGCCCAAACCGCTCGCCGACAAAATCGGCGACCTCCACCAGGTCGACCAACTCGCGCCCAAGGTCGCCAATAAGCCGGCGATCACCACCAATTCGCCGACGCCGACGCCGCCGCGGCCCAATCCGCAGCCGCAGCAGAAACCGCAGCCGAAGCCGGATCCGAAAACGGCGGAGAAGCACGAAAAGAAGGCCGACGACTTCAAGGCCGATAAAATCGCCGAGCTGTTGAAGAAGACGGAGCCGCCGAAGGCAGAGGATAAGCCGAAGCCGAAAGTGCCCAAATACGACCCCAATCAGATCGCCCAGCTGCTCGATCACCGCGATCCGCAGCGCCAGGTGGCGAGCGCCAGCACGCTCAATAGTTCAGCGGGTCTTGGTGCGCCTGATGCGTCGGCGAGCGCGCAGTTGTCGCAGAGCGAAATCGACGCGTTGCGTGAGCGCATCAGGGAGTGCTGGAGTCCGCCGCCGGGCCTCAACCCCGACAGCAATGTCTCCATCTCGCTGCGGGTTCTGTTCAAGCCCGATGGGTCGTTGGCGCAAATGCCGATCCTGGTCGCAGGCTCCGCGTCTCCGTTGGGTCCCGCGCTGGCGGAGAGCGGCAAGCGGGCTCTGCTCATGTGTCAACCGTTCAAAATGCTTAAACCGGAGCATTACGCTCAGTGGAAAGATATTACGGTTGATTTCGACCCTCGCGAATTCTCCAACTGATCGAGCAAAGCAACAACGATGACGCGTTCGTATAGCCCGAGTTTTCACCTGACGCGACGACGCGCGCTCGCCCTCGGGGCGCTTGGCGCGGCGACGGCGCTCACGGCGCGTCATGCGGCCGCCCAGGTCCACATCGATATCAACCAGGGCAACTTCCAGCCGATGCCGATCGCCATTCCGGAGTTCATCCCGGCTACGGCAAACGACGTCGACACCGCCCATGGCATTACCCAGATCATCACCTCGAACTTGCAGCGCAGCGGCCTGTTCGCGCCGATCGATCCTTCGGCCTATGTCGAGAAGATCACCAATTTCGATGCCGTGCCGAACTTTCAGGATTGGCGCACCATCAATGCCCAGGTTTTGATCACCGGGCGGGCGAGCCAGCAGAACGATGGACGGCTCAAGGCCGAATTCCGCCTCTGGGACGTGCTCGCCGGCCAGCAGCTCGGCGCCGGCCAGCAATATCTGACGACGCCCGACAATTGGCGCCGCCTTGGCCACATCATTTCGGATGCCGTTTACGAGCGGGTCACCGGCAACAAGGGCTATTTTGACAGCCGGATCGTTTATGTCGATGAAACCGGGACGAAGCTGCACCGGATCAAGCGACTGACGCTGATGGACCAGGACGGCGCCAACGTCCGCTATCTCACGCGCGGCGACGAACTCGTGCTCACGCCGCGGTTTTCGCCATCGAGCCAGGAAATCACCTATATGGCCTTTGGCGAGGGCGATCCGCGCGTGTATTTGCTCAACATCACCTCGGGCGAGCGCGAAGTTGTCGGCAACTTTCCCGGCATGAGCTTCTCGCCGCGATTTTCGCCGGACGGCCAGAGCGTCATCATGAGCCTGCAGGAGGGCTCAAACTCCAACCTCTTCGTCATGGATCTGCGCTCCAAAGCGACAACGCGGCTGACCGATACGCTGGCGATTGATACTTCGCCCTGTTATTCGCCTGACGGCTCCCGGGTTTGTTTCACGTCGGATCGCGGCGGCCAGCCACAAATCTACGTCATGCCCGCGGCCGGTGGGCCGGCGCAGCGCATCAGCTTCGGCGACGGTGAGTATTCGACCCCGGTATGGTCGCCGACCGGCGAATACATCGCCTTTACCAAGCAATATTCGGACAAGTTCGCGATCGGCGTGATGAAGCCTGACGGCAGCGGCGAACGCATCCTCACCGAGGGATTCCATAACGAGGGGCCGACTTTCGCGCCGAATGGACAGGTGATCATGTATTTCAGCGATGAAATGGGTGGTCCAGGGCCGTCGCTTTACACAATCAACGTGTCTGGGCGTAACCAATTGCGGGTTCCGACGCCGAGTTTCGGCTCCGACCCCGCCTGGTCACCGCTGTTATCGTGATTTCGGCCCTGACCACATGGTTGCCGTATTGGGGCCTCATTAACCATTGCAAAGAGTTTTCGGGTGTTGTGCGGGGACTAAGCTTCTCTGCAAGACGTCATAAAGGTTGACGGAACCTTCGCTTAACGAAGGGGCTGCTAGACCCGCTTAGGTCGCGCCCATCTCCCTCCGCACAGGGGGCGAGGATTGGGCCCACGGCGTAAGCAAACGGAGGCACCGGAATGAAGGGGATGAGTATCGTCCGCGGCGCCAAATTCGCGGCCGTCCTGTTGGGAGCACTCGCCATCGCGGGTTGCGCCAAACATGATGCCGACCCGACGAACGCGATGGCCTCGGCCGCCGTACCCGGCAGTCAGCAGGACTTCGTCGTTAACGTCGGCGACCGCGTCTTCTTCGATACCGATTCAACGGATCTTTCGGAGCAGGCGCGCGCTACGCTCGACAAGCAGGCCGAATGGCTTAACCATTACAGCCAGTACTCATTCACGATCGAGGGCCACGCCGACGAACGCGGCACCCGCGAATACAACCTCGCGCTCGGCGCGCGGCGTGCGCAGACGGTACGCGACTACCTGATCTCCCGTGGCATAGCGGCGCAACGCATGCGCACCATCTCGTATGGCAAGGAGCGTCCAGTCGCGGTGTGTGACGACATTTCCTGTTGGTCACAGAACCGTCGTGCTGTGACGGTGCTCGATCAGAGTTCCTGACGCCAACGCCCGCGCGGGCGGCCCGATAACTGGCCCTGGACGAGCCCCAGGGCCGTCGTCACGTTGCCGCGTCCGTGTTGGGCCGCTTCGAGGCGGGCGCCAAAGTCACAATTTGGACTCAGGGCTCACTATGCTTGAATCACTCAAGCGGACAAAAGCGTCGCAGGGGATGATCCGTTTCATTGCGCTTCTTTCGATCGCGCTGACGTGCGCTGTCGGCGTGGGTGCCGCGCGTGCGCAGGACTCCGATTCCGATCTGGTGAACCGGGTCGACCGCATGCAAGAAGAAATCCGCGATCTCACCGGTCAGATAGAGCAGCTGCAATATCATAGCCAGCAACTTGAGCAGCAGGTGCAGCGCCTGCAGCAGCAAATCCAGGGTGGGGCGCCAACCGCCGGCGTGCCGGCGCAACCGAGGGCGCAATATTCGCCGCCTCCGGCCCAATATTCGCAGCCGCCCTATTCGCAGCAATCCTATTCGCCGCCTGCCGCCCAAT
>JASHVN010000516.1 GCA_030044555.1 Xanthobacteraceae bacterium
TAGCCGTCGGGAACGGCGCGCGACGCATAGGTGATGCCGATCTCGCCGCCGGCGCCGGGCCGGTTCTCGACCACGAAGGTGCCATGCAGATCGCGCTGCAGCACCTCGGCTTCGTAGCGCGCCAGGATATCGGTCGACCCGCCCGGCGTGAACGGCACCACGATCGTCACCGGCCGGGTCGGGTAGGCGTCGGCGGCCATGGCGCGCCAAGAGAGCGCTCCGAAAAATAACAAGCCGAACGCCAACACGCCAAAGATAGCGCATGCCGGCTTCGCCGCACGGGCAGCGTTCTTGCCGAATACTTCGCCGAATATTTTCATCAGTCCCTCCCTGCCCGCGACGTTAAACCCGCGCCCGCAAAACTGGCAACCGAAACCGCATCGGGCCTGCAATGCAGGTCCAAAGCGGCCTCGGTACGATAAGCCCATTGGCCCGATTTTGGCTCGGCTATGTGCCGCGAGGCGTCAAAAGGAGATCATTTCAGGAAATCGCGAATGCTTGCTGCGATGTCACCCGCATGGGTTTCCAACGCGAAATGACCGGCGTCGAGGAAGCGCACGACCGCGCGTGGATTGTCGCGCCTGAACGCCTCGGCGCCGGGCGGCACGAAGAACGGGTCGTTCTTGCCCCACACCGTCAGAAGCGGCGGCTTGTGGGTGCGGAAGTATTCCTGAAATGACGGATAGAGCGCGACGTTGCTCTTGTAGTCGCCGAACAGATCGAGCTGCACCTCATCGGCGCCGGGACGGGCCAGATAAAAGTTGTCGAGGTTCTGTCCATCCGGCGACACCAGCGTCGGATCGGGCGCACCGTGCGTGTACTGCCAGCGGGTGGTCTCCGGCCTGAGAAAGGCACGGAGCGCCTCGCGGTTCGCCGGCGGCGGGTCCTGCCAATAGGCCTTGATGGGACTCCAGCCTTCGCTCAAACCCTCCTCGTAGGCATTGCCGTTCTGCGAGACGATCGCCGTGATCCGCTCCGGATGGCGGACAGCAAGGCGGAAACCAGTCGGCGCGCCATAATCAAAGACGTACACGGCATACCGATCGAAGCTGACGATTTCGGTAAAGCGTTCGATCACGCGGGCGATGTTGTCGAACGTGTAATCGAATTTGTCTCGCGGCGGCATGTCGGACTGACCGAAGCCGGGAAGATCCGGCGCCATCAGATGAAATCTGTCGGCAAGGAGCGGAATGAGGTCGCGAAACATGTGGCCGGCGCTGGGGAAGCCATGCAACAGCAGAAGCTTCGGCGCATGGGCCGGCCCCGCCTCACGATAAAAGACCTTAAAGCCATCGACATCGGCGGTCCGGTAGCTGATAGGTGCCATCAAAGCCTCCTCTATTTGTAACTTTCTTTAGTGATGCTCGAACGGTTATGGACGAAGCGCCGAGTACCCGCCGCTTGCTGTCTGCGAGGCCGCGCTTCAGGTGCCGGCTACGGCGCGAATTGCGTCGCGAATAATCTCAATGACGGCGGCCGGCGCGGTGACGCTCGGCGTGTGATCGACGGCATGCGCTTTTATGGTCGCCTTCATGCGCTCCGCCATGTCGCGCTGCGTGTCGGCGAGGATCATGCGATCTTGTTCGGCGAGCAGAAACCAGCTCGGAACGTCCTTCCACAGCGGCCGCCCGGCCGGAACGGTGATGCAGTTCAACGAAATCGGCCGCTGCACGGCGGCGAGCACCGCCTGATCTTCCGCGGATGCGTTCGGCGCGAACGCTTGCGCAAAGGCTTCGTCGGGGAGCCAGATCAGGCCGTTGCTGTCCGGCGCAAGTTTGGGCGCCGAAGGGTGGGGTTCGCGGCGGTAGAAGACGTCGGCGACCTTCTCACCTTCATCGGGCGCAAGCGCGGTGACATAGACCAAGGCGCCAATACGTCGCGGCCGCGCCAGCGCGATGACTGCCCCCGCATAGGCGTGTCCCGCCAATACGATCGGTCCTGCGGTCCGGTCCAAGCTGCGGTTTAGGGCAGCGACATCGTCAGCCAGAGAGGTCAGCGGCAACGGCGCCGCCGATACTTTCACACCGTCTGCATTGAGTCCGCTGATGACCCGCGCCCAGCTCGATCCATCCGCCCACGCGCCATGCACAAGGACGACGCTCACATCCTTCATCGCCATCTGCTGCTCCCTGCGCTGCGCCTTAGAGATGATCGCGGCCACCGCTTTCGTAACCTGTTAAAATGCTGTTGACAGGTTATCATAGGCAAGGCATAACTTGTCAACGGTGTTCTGGCGGGTTATGCGATTGGACCCTTTTTCGAAGGGGGCCAATCGTGGAACTCAGGCCGCCCGCAATCTTCATCGCCGACTCGCTCGGCCTCGATTTCTTAAACTCCGTCGCCACGCCAATCGACACGTCGATTGATTGGCTCGACAGCGGCGGGGGCTTGGTGAAATGGCTGGCACAGGCGGGACTTGTTCCAACCGACGCGCTCGATGCGCTGGAGGCGCGGGCCATGCCGGGCGAGCTCGACAAGGTGGCCGATCAGGCCCGCGCGCTGCGCGAATGGTTCCGCGGCTTTGTCCGCAAGCATATGGGCCGGCCGCTGCCGGCCAAGGCGCTGCAGGAATTGGGCCCCTTGAACAAACTCATCGAGCGTGACGAAAGGTTCAGCCAGATCTCGCGGCATCACCAGCGCGACGGTGACCGCCTGGAACTGCAAACCATTCGGCGCTGGCGATCTCCCGAATCCTTATTGCTGCCGATCGGCGAAGCGTTGGCGAAATTCGTCTGCGACGAAAACTTCGCCGACGTCAAAGCCTGCGAGGGCCGCGGCTGCACGCTGATCTTCGCCGACCACACGCACCGGCGGGCGCGCCGCTGGTGCAGCATGGCGATCTGCGGCAATCGCGCCAAGCAGGCGGCGCACCGCATGCGCCTTAAGAACATCGCTGAAGGCTGACGAACTCTGAGGGGCGTGACAAAACGGAGTCTGACACGATGGCTGCTCTTCCCTTGATCGTCTTCGACGTCAACGAAACGCTGCTCGATCTTGAAACGATGGAGCCGATCTTCCAGCGCATCTTCAACGACAAGAGCGCCATGCGGCTGTGGTTCGCCGATCTCATCCTGTATTCCGCCGCGCTGACCGTGGCCGGCGTCTACGTGCCGTTCACCGATATCGGCGCGGCAGTGATGAAAATGCTGGCGGACACCCGCGGCATCAAAATCAACGACGCGGACAAGAAGGAGCTCACCGACAAATTTTCCACGATGCCGCCCCACCCGGAGGTGCCGGCGGCATTGCGGAAGCTGCGTGCTGCGGGTTTCCGGCTCTTCTGCCTCACCGACAATCTACTGGAAGTACAAACGCGCCAGCTTGAGCATGGCGGCATTGTCGATCTGTTTGAGCGGCGGTTCAGCGCCGACGGCGTCAGGCATCACAAACCGTCGCGCCAGGCTTATGCCTATGTCGAGAAGGAGCTTGGGGTTAAGCCCTCCGCGCTCTGTCTGATCGCCTGCCACACCTGGGACACGCTCGGCGCCGTGGCGGCAGGCTGGGAAGCGGCGCTGATCAAGCGCCCCGGCAACGATGTGTTGGGGGTCGGCCCGCAGCCGAACATTGTCGGCAATGATCTCGATGACGTTGCCGATCAGCTCATCGCCCGCCACAAATAAGGGGCCTGACGCACCCGCCGCCGGCCACAGTTTCAAGGCGCATGTTGGCCACGAGGCGGGGCAATCCCCGCCGGTACCCAATGGCGTCAAGCGGCCTGTTTCAAAGGCCGCCGAGGGGGGGCCGCCGTAACGGACCTGCGATCGCGGCCCCGCCGCAAATAGGGCGGATCATAGACCTTGTGGTGTTGGAGCGCGCCCCGTACTGTGCGTGGCCAACCTGGGAGATGCAAATGGCTACGGGCACCGTAAAGTGGTTCAATCCGACAAAAGGATATGGGTTCATTCAACCTTCTGGCGGCGGCGGCAAGGACGTGTTCGTCCACATTTCAGCCGTTGAGCGAGCCGGCCTCAGCTCGCTCAACGAAGGACAAACCGTCGAGTACGAGATCGCGAGTAATCGGGGGAAAGAGTCTGCCGTCAACCTCAAGGTCAGGTGACGGTTTGCCGATTGAGCCGGCTGAGCTCACCGTCTCAGACTGTCGAAGCTGCGGTGCGTGCTGTTCGTTCTCGCCGGACTGGCCTCGGTTTTCGTTAGAGAGCGAGGCCGATCTCGACCTGATTCCCCGCGCGTATATCGACGGCGGCCTGGGACGCATGCGTTGCAGCGGCGACCGCTGCGCCGCGCTCATGGGCGAGGTAGGCGTATCGACCGCATGCGCGATCTACGCCGTAAGGCCCGACGTTTGCAGGGCGTGCGCGCCAGGTGACGACGCCTGCAAAATGGCACGGCAGCGCTTCAACCTTTAGGCGGACCAGGAGCGATGATTTTAGGTTTGACAGAGACCCGTCATGGCCGGACTTGTTCCGGCCATCCACGTCTTTGTTTTGCCGCGGCATCTAAGACGTGGATGCCCGCGACAAGCGCGGGCATGACGATTCGATTAAATCCCAATACGCCCGGCCATCGGCAGAACAGCGCTCACTCCTTTTTGCTCAGGCGAAAGAGCTGGAAGCCGCGTGCATTAATCGCCGCCTCGATAACATCGCGTGAAAGCTTGTATGGAGGATCCCGGTCAGGCGCGACGGCGCCTACCGCACTCCACGGCGCGAACTGGTTAGGCAATTGCAGGCCAGCGAGCTCGCCGCAAAACGCTCCCAGATTTGGGGCGGTCTCGGACTTGAAGATGAAAAGCCGCATGCTCGCGCCTCGGCTTGTCGCGGGACCTTGCTCACTACGAAGTTGATCATCAACCATTGGCCGTCACCTCCGCCGAAACTGAGCGCGCGGCGGCGAACGCCCTATCGTTGCCGCGCGTTCGTCCTTGTGGCGAAAAATCAATCGTCCCTTTTCCAGATCGTAAGGTGACAACTCAACCGTCACGCGATCCCCGGCCAGGGTTTTGATTCGATTCTTTTTCATTTTGCCGGCCGTGTAAGCGACGAGCTGATGCCCGTTGTCGAGCTCTACGCGGTAGCGGGCGTCGGGCAATATCTCGGTGACGCGGCCCTCGAATTGCAGCAATTCTTCTTTTGGCACGTTATGTTCCTCTCAATGGCAAGCACAAAGCCGTAAAAGGAGGTCAATGAGGAAACCTCCTTGAGTGTGCGCTTGCGCGGCCGCTACGCGATGGGCGTCGGCCTATACGGCGGGCGAAATAAGACGCTCCGCACTCTGGGCTGCCAGCGAAATATAAAGTGCGAGCCAGAAGCCGTTTAAGGAGCCGCTACACGCGGCTCGCCGCCGACCAGTGGGGCCACACCAACGTAAATGGGGCGCCGGCGCGCTCGTTTCAACGCGCCGAACCAGCGCGCTCCTTATCGGCGGCCTCTTTGGCCAGCCGCAGCGCCCTCAATCGCTCTGTCTTTTCACGAACCTTTTGCCCGTCCGCCTGATATTCCATCATCGCCTTTGCGCCTTCTTTGGCGCGCTCTTCCTTCTTGAAACTTGCTTCGGCGCGGGCGCGGGCTTCATCCGATTTGGTTGTCAATGTCGTTTTCCCTTTCGGCAACCTGGGAGGGGGGGTGCCCAAGACTTGAGTCAGGATTCCCACCTCTTATGTATGTCGATTCGTGAGAATTTAAACCGGGGAGGCGTTGCGTTTCGGCCCCGGCCGTCGGACTGCAACTCTGAAGAGTTATCGTGGCGCGAACGCCGCTAGAGCGGGATGGGTCTTCTTTGAATCGTTGTCCCGCTATAGCTTGTTGTTGGAGCATCATCTTTTCCGAAAACCGGTGTCCCCCCCGGATCGTGTCCGGGGCAGGCTTTTTCGGGATCATGTTCTAGCCGCCCTCAGCGTGATCGGAGTTGTCCCCACTGGGGTTCGATCGGGCAAATACCCGCCAACTGGCATGGCCAGGGCTTGTGTGGCTAAAGTTCCTTAATCTTGCTTCACTGCCCCCGCATGGCCGGATTCGTTCCGGCCATCCCCGTTTTTGATCCAGATCGATCTTTAAGACGCGGGGGCCCACGTCGGGGGCCCCTGGAAGACCTTGTCGCGGTTGCGATCGACGCGCTTCTTTGGTCGTTTTGAATTTAGATTGAGGCACTAACAAAGCCTGTAACACGTCGGCCGCTTCACTTAAGAATCGCGGCAACGCCACCTCACCCGCCCCCCGATCAAGTCCAGGGTCGCGGCCTCCCCGCACGCGGGGAGAGAGGTGGCTGCCCGATCAGCTGGTTCGGTCGCCTTTAGGCCGCCGCCGGCGAGACATAGCCCTCGCTCTGTCCGGCAAGGAGGATCTTCACTTTAGGTGCGCCGTTGTCGTCAGTCTCGTTCCCGACAACGACCTTGACCAGGCTGCCGGGATATTGAACGAGCGCTTTCCGGCTCTCCGTCGCACTGATCGTCTGCTTTTCGTCTTCACCCAGCCTGCGCGTCGTCATTGGCATCTCCCCGTCTTGTTGCCCCAGGACCAAAGCAAGAGTGCGGGCGACTATAAGCGGCGCTTGCGATGAAGATGCGACAGCCAAACGGACGCCTCGCTTCTCTTGCGATCGCTCGCCGCCGCCGATCACAACGGTTGCTGTTTTTCCGAGAAAACCGGGTTGTCGGGATTGAGCCGAAGGGCGCTTCGCGTCCTTGACAACCCGATTTTCCCGGAACCTGCGGACTATCGTTGCGATCGCACCGGCGACCGCGGGAAATGGTGCCTTATTCAAGCTGAGACATGACCAACCGTCCCGAGCGTTGACACTGCGGGTGGCGCCAGCGCACAACGTCGCTCTTTAATCGAATCCGGAACAATCAATGGTAGCGAAACAAAACCCGGTAGCGTTTGGCGATCTGCGCGGTTGGATGAAGGCGCTCGATGCCGCCGGCGAACTGCATAAAGTAGAGGCCGAGGTCGATTGGAACGTCGAGCTCGGCACCATCGCGCGACTGGCGCAGGGCCCCGGCACCGGCCCGGCGCTGCTATTCAACAACATCAAAGATTACGGCAAGAACGCCCGCTGCCATCAGGTCTTCACCGGCGGCCTTTCCAGTCCGCGCCGCGTCGCCATGATGCTGGGGCTGCCGCCCGACACCCATCCGCGCGAACTGGTCAAGCTCGGCCGCACCGTTCTCACCGAAGGCATCACGCCGAAAATCGTCAAGACCGGCCCGGTGAAGGAGAACATCGTCAAGGGCAAGGACGTCGACCTCTACGAGTTTCCGGTGCCGCAATGGAACCGGATCGACGGCGGCCGCTACATTCTCACCTATGGGGGCGTGGTCACCAAGGATCCCGAGTCCGGCGTGATGAACGTCGGCATCTATCGCGGCATGGTGGCGGCCAAGGACAAGATTCCGATTCTGATGTGGCGCGCCCAGCACATCGGCCATCACGTCACCGCCTGGCAGGAGGCCGGCCACAACGAAATGCCGATCGCCGTCGCCATCGGCTGGGAGCCCTCGCTCGGCTTCGTCGGCGGCGCACCGGTGCCCAAGGGCATCTGCGAATACGACGTCATGGGCGCGATCCGCGGCGAGCCGGTCGAGCTGGTGAAGTGCGAGACTGTCGACCTCCACGTTCCGGCGACCGCCGAAATCGTGATCGAAGGTTTTCTGCAGCTCGATCCCAAAACCTACATGATGGAAGGCCCGTTCGCCGAGTTCACCGGCTACGTGGCCGGCGATGCCTCGCCGAAGCAGACCATCCGCGTCACCGCCATCACCCACCGCACCGACCCGATCCTGCGCGGCACCATCGAGGGCTCGCTGCCCGGCAGCTTCTCCGAGAACGGCATGTGCTCCTCGATCATGCGCGCGGCGACGGCGTGGAACGTGCTCGACCGGGCCGGCGTGCCCGGCGTCACCGACGTGTGGTGCCCGCCGGTGCAGACCGGCATCAATGTGCTGGTGCAGATCAAGCAGAGCTACCGCGGCCAGGCCAAACAGGT
>JASHVN010000517.1 GCA_030044555.1 Xanthobacteraceae bacterium
TAGTCGGCGCCGAAACGGCGATGCAAACCGGGGGCAAGACGCCGGACGAAGGCCTCGCGCACCGCCGCCGAGCAGAGCGCCCGGCCGACAATGTCCCACACGGCCCGCTTCTCCGCCGGCAAGTGCCGGGTGTATTCGGGATAAAGGTCGATTTTCACCCGCGTATGGGTGCCATCGGCGAGATCGTGCCCTTTGGCGCGCCCATGCATCGGCCGGTAGTCGGCCGCTTCGGGCATGTTCGCCAGCATCGCGGCGTAAACATCTTCTGGAAACACACGGTCGAGCACGAGATGCGGAAACGGTGCATCGCTGGCCCCTGCCGCATCCACGGATGTAGCTATGAAATCACGCAGCCGTTCGACCGCAAGCTTGCGATTGCCGGCCGAGAGCCCAAGGGATTGATCCATGTATCAGGTCCGCGCGCGGCGGCTCCCCGTCCGTTCGCCCTTGCCGCGATATAACGCTGATCGGCGCCGCCCGACAAGCGCGCGGCTCACTCGCTATGCTAACGCCTTGAAAACAGAGCGACCGGCAAACTTGGCCTGAGCGCCGAGTTCTTCTTCGATGCGTAAGAGCTGATTGTACTTGGCGGTCCGGTCGGCGCGCGCGAGCGAGCCAGTCTTGATCTGTCCGCAATTGGTGGCAACGGCGAGGTCGGCAATCGTCGCGTCCTCGGTCTCGCCGGAGCGATGCGACATCACCGCCGTATAGCCCGCTTTGTGCGCCATCTCGACCGCGGCCAGCGTTTCGGTGAGCGTGCCGATCTGATTGACCTTGATCAGGATCGAGTTGGCGTAGTGTCCGGCAATGCCGTCAGCCAGGCGCTTCACATTGGTGACGAAGAGATCGTCGCCGACGAGCTGGCATTTGTCGCCGATCGCTTGCGTGACCAGCTTCCAGCCTTCGATGTCGTCTTCCGCCATGCCGTCCTCGATCGATACGATCGGATAGCGGTTGACGAGTTCGGCAAGATATTTGGCTTGGTCTTGCCGTGAGCGCTTTTTATTACCTTCGCCCTCATACACATAGGCATCGCCCTTGAAGAACTCGGTCGAGGCCGGGTCGAGCGCCAGCGCGACATCCTTGCCGGGTTTGTAGCCTGCGGTCTCGATCGCCCTGATGACGAAGTCGAGCGCTTCTTCCGCGGAGGACAGGTTCGGGGCGAAACCGCCCTCGTCGCCCACATTGGTATTGTGCCCGGCTGCTTTCAGTGCACCGCGCAGCGTATGGAATATCTCCGAACCGGCACGCAGCGCCTCCGCGAACGACGGAAAGCCGAACGGCACGATCATGAATTCCTGGAAGTCGATCGGGTTATCGGCGTGCACGCCGCCATTGACGATGTTCATCATCGGCACCGGCAGAAGGCGTGCCGAAGTGCCGCCGACATAGCGATAAAGCGGCAGATTGTTGGCCGCGGCCGCAGCCTTGGCGACCGCCAGCGAGACGCCGAGGATGGCGTTGGCTCCGAGCCGCCCTTTATTGGGCGTGCCGTCGAGCCCGATCATGGTCTCGTCGATCTTGACCTGCGCCTGCGCATCCATGCCCGACAGGGCATCGAAGATTTCGCCGTTGACTGCCTCGACCGCGTTGCGCACGCCCTTGCCTAGGTAGCGGCTTTTATCCCCATCGCGCAGCTCGACCGCCTCATGCGCCCCGGTCGAGGCGCCCGACGGCACGCCGGCCCGGCCGCGCGAGCCATCCTCAAGCACAACATCGACTTCGACGGTCGGATTGCCGCGACTATCGAGGATTTCGCGGCCGATAATGTCGACGATGGCGGTCATACATGCTCCCCCGGCTACCCGTTACTTTGCCGTCGGCTTCTACAGGATCGGCGCGCCTCTTGTCATGTCGGGCGGAAGCGGGGCATTCAGTGACTGATGGCCAAGAAATTGCCCCAACTCGGCCGGCCCACACCCATTCCGGCCTCACCCGAAAAGGCGGTACTCGACCGCGTCCCCAATCCGCATGCGGACACGGACTACGTCGCGCGCTTTAGTTTTCCCGAATTCACCGTGATGTGCCCGGTCACCGGGCAGCCGGATTTCGCGACGCTGGTGATCGATTACGCGCCGCGGCGCTTCCTCGTGGAGTCGAAATCGCTCAAGCTTTACCTCAACAGCTTCCGCAATCATGCCGGCTTCCACGAGGAATGCACGGTCGCCATCGGCAAGAAGCTCAGCGCGCTGCTCAAGCCGAAATGGCTGCGCATCGGCGGCTATTTCCACCCGCGCGGCGGCATGCCGATCGACGTGTTCTGGCAGGTCGGCAAATTGCCGGCGGGTGTTTGGGTCCCCGACCAGGGCATTAGCACCTACCGGGCGCGTGGATAGCGATCGCCCCGCGTAGCGTCGCTACGAGACCGGCCGCCTCCTGCCCCGGTTCAGCCGCACGCATGACGCCGCCCATCACGGCGACGCCAGCCGCGCCGGCCGCGATAAGCTCGCCGATACGCGCTGCGTTGATGCCGCCGATCGCAAGCACCGGCACCGGCGCGGCGCGCACAATCTCAGAAAGACCTTTACGTCCGATCTCGGGGCCGTATCCAGGCTTGCTCGGCGTCTCGAATGCCGGTCCCGCGAGCGCGTAATCGACGCGATGCGGGTCGATCGCCTCGGCCTCGGTCACGGTGTGGATCGACACGCCAATGAGTTTTTCCGGGCCGAGGAGCATGCGCGCGGCTTTCGCATCGGCGCCCGAGGGCAGATGCACGCCGTCGGTGCCCACGCGCTTGGCCAGCGCGGCTTCGCCATGCACCATCAGTTTGGCGCCGTGGCGACGCGCCAGAGGGAGGAGCGAACGCGCGAGCAGGACTTGTTCGTCTTCGGGCAAGTCCTTTTCGCGCAGGCTCACCCACCGGCAACCGGCTTCAAGCGCCGCGGCGATCACGGCGGCAAACGGCGCCCGCGCCTGACGGCGGTCGGTCACCAGCAGTAGCATTGGCTGCGGAAGCCTCAAGAGCGAACACTTTTCATCGCGGCGTCATAGCCCGAAGTGCTTTCATAGCCCGAAGACTTGCCGGAAAAACCGCGCTGTCGCCGATTTCGATTCGGCATTCGCGCGTTCCTCGGCGGCATTCTTCGGCGTCGAAAATCCGTGGGCGGTGCCGCTGTAGAGGTTGAGTTCCCACGCGACATTGGCGGCGCGCAATTGGCTGATCAATCCGACCACTTCGGGGATGGGGGCGACCGGATCATCGGCTCCGTGCAGGATAAGCACGCGCCCATGAATGTTCTTTGCCGCGTCGGCCGGGAAACCGCGAAACGAACCATGGATCGTCACCGAGCCGAGGATTGGCGCGCCGGTCTCGGCCAGTTCGATGGCCACTTCGCCGCCGAAACAATAGCCGACGATCGCGATCTTTGACGCATCGACCATGGGATTGGCGCGCAACACATCCAGCCCCGCCAACGCCCGCGCCCGCATCAGCGGACGGTTGTCGCTATAGAGTTTCGACTGGGCCTCCTGTTCCGCGACGGTCTTTGGCCGAACGTCTTTGCCGAAGATATCCGCCGCGAAAACGACATAGCCTTGCCGCGCGTACATTTGCGCATTCTGCAGCGTCAGTTCCGACATGCCGTCGCGCCGATGCAGCAGAAGGACGCCCGGGCGCTTTCCAGCCACGCCATCGTCGTAGGCCAGGTAGCCCGCAAGCGCGGTGTCCCCCTGCTTGTAATCTATCCACTGGGTCTTGATTTCCGCCTGCGCCGCAGAGGCGAATAGCCACAGCGAAAACAGCGACAGCAGGACCGCAGCCGTGCGTTGCATCACACTCCCCCGGATTGGCAATTTACCGGCCGGCGCCTATTTGCCCAATTGCTGCGCGCGGTCTTGGTAACGATCCTATCGAAGATCGCTGTCTGTCGCTATGCGGCTGCGCTGTGGTATGCACCCGACCAATAATAACCCGCCCTGCGATGACCCGTGCTGAATGACCCGTCCTGCCCGCATTTCTTTCGTTTCGCTCGGCTGCCCAAAGGCGCTCGTCGATTCCGAGCGGATTATTACGCGGCTGCGCGCGGAGGGTTACGAATTGGCGCGCGACCATGCCGGCGCCGACCTCGCCATCGTCAATACCTGCGGATTTCTCGATAGTGCCCAGGCGGAATCACTCACCGCCATCGGCGCGGCGATGGCGGAAAACGGCAAGGTCATCGTCACTGGCTGCATGGGGGCGGAACCGGAGAAGATCACCGCGGTGCATCCGGGCGTGCTCGCCGTCACCGGCCCGCAGCAATACGAAAGCGTGCTCGATGCGGTTCATCATGCGGCTCCGCCACAGCATGACCCTTATGTGGATTTGATTCCGCCCGAAGGCATCAAACTCACCCCGCGGCACTATGCTTATCTAAAGATTTCAGAGGGCTGCAATAATCGCTGCAGCTTCTGCATCATCCCAAAATTGCGCGGCGATCTGGTCTCGCGTCCGGCCGCCGACGTGCTGCGCGAGGCTGAGCGGCTGGTGGGCGCGGGCGTCAAGGAACTGCTTGTCATCTCGCAGGATACATCGGCTTACGGAATAGACATGAAATATGCGGCAAGCTCGTGGAAAGGCCGCGAGGTGCGCGCCAAATTCCTCGATCTCGCGCGCGAGCTCGGCGAATTCGGTGTCTGGGTGCGGCTGCATTACGTCTATCCCTATCCGCATGTGGACGACGCGATCGGGCTCATGGCCGATGGGAAAGTGCTGCCCTATCTCGACATCCCCTTCCAGCACGCCAGCCCCGACGTGCTCAAACGCATGCGCCGCCCCGCCGCGCAGGAGCGCACGCTCGAACGCATTCGCCAATGGCGTGCTGCATGCCCAAGTCTCACCATCCGCTCCACGTTCATCGTCGGGTTTCCCGGCGAAACCGAAGCGGAATTTGCGCTGCTGCTCGACTGGCTCAGCGAAGCCGAGCTCGATCGCGTCGGCTGCTTCCGCTACGAAGCAGTCGCGGGCGCGGCAGCCAATGATCTCGGTGCTCCCGTGCCGGAAACGGTCAAAGAAGAGCGCTGGAACCGGTTGATGGCGCTCCAGCAGCCAATCTCGCACAAGCGCCTCAAGCGCCGGGTGGGCCGCAACGAGCAGGTGATCATCGATGAGATCGGGCCTTCACAGGCAAAAGGCCGCAGCAGGGGCGACGCGCCGCAGATCGATGGCTCGGTATTCGTCCAGAGCCGGCGGCCGCTGCGCGTCGGCGAGATCGCGACGGTCAAGATCGAGCGCGCCGACGCCTACGACCTGCATGGCACCGCAGTGGGTTACTGACCCCACTATTTCATCATCGCTGCAAACACGAGCCCATCATCATTTTGCAGTTTGCTGCGCCGCGTTCTTGACGAAGCTCTGATCAAACATGCTGGCAACGTCCAAATCCTTGACCTTGGGATTGCTGGCGGCGAGCGCGTCGATGTCGCCCCTGATCTGCGCGGCCTCCGGCATCGGCTCCGGCGCCAGGATCTCGTTGACGTAGAAATCATAAGTAAAGTCGAGTTCCGCTTTGTCCTTGACCCCGAATTGTTTGCTGATTTCCGCTTCGGCATAAGCCCGATCGGACCTCTCACGATGCTGCGCCTCGACAATGGCATCGACAAAATTTTGCACGATGTCGCGATGCGCTTGGAGATAGGAATCGGTCACCCAAAGACCGGCGCTTACTGAAGGGATATTGCTCTTTGGCAGATCGACCAGATCAACCATTCCGGCGCGTTGGAATTGATAGGTCGCTGGCGGATGCGACGCGCCCGCGACAACGCTTCCGGCGATAAGCGAACTGTTGACGTTCACCGCGCCGCCGAGAGGCGTGAGAATGACGTCCGATGGTGTAAGGCCGAGCTGCTTGAGCGCCAGCAATGTGCCCGAATAGAGCGAGCCGGTGGTGCTGGTGATGCCAACGCGCTGGCCCTTAAGACCGGCGGCGCTGGCGTGATCAGCGCGCGCCCAAAACTGAAAGGTATAGACCGGGGTGAGCGTGGCGACGAGTTTGAACTTGGCGCCTTGCGCAAAGGCGGATGCGGCGTCCGATGCGCCGACGCCGGCGACCTGCACTTGGCCGGTGAGCAGAGCGGGAATGCCCTCCTGCGCCGGCAAGTAGCGCACGGTGACGTCGAGGCCGTGCTTCTTGAAATAGCCGGCATCGGCCGCGATCCATAGCGGCAGGAAATCGACCGTCTTCTGACTGTGCGAAATCGTGAGCTGCGTTGGGCCGGCCGCCGCGGCCTTCGCGCCCGGCATAAGCAGACCTGCCGCTACCGCGCCCGCGAGCAGCGATATCTGGACTCCGTCGGCCATATTTTCCTCCCTTTCCCAGGGACCTCAGACGCGCCAGGCGTCGAAGCGGCGCTCGAGCCAGCGCACCAAACCGGTCAACACCATTCCGGCCACTGCGAAGATCAAGAGACCGGCAAACACGATGTCGGTCTGGAATTGCTGACCCGCATTGTCGATCAGCGCGCCAACGCCGTGTTGGGCGCCCAGAAGCTCGGCCACGAACACGCCGATGAGCGCCTGTCCCACGGCAAGCCGCAAGCCGCCGAGAATGAACGGCACGGAGCCGGGCAACGCGATGGTGCGGAAGATCTTCAGATCACTGGCGCCAAAGCAGCGCGCCACTCGAAGAAGGTGCTGATCGAGGCTGCGGACCCCGCTGCTGGTGTTGACGAGCACGGGAAACACCGCGATCAGGAACACGAGCGCAACCTTCGAGCTCAGGCCAATGCCGAGCCAAACAATAAGCAGCGGCCCCAAGGCCACGCGCGGAATGGCGTAGAGAAAATTGATGAACGGGTCGAAGAAGTATCCGAGCCGCGGATACCAGCCGATCGAAAGCCCTGCCGTGATGCCGACCGAGGCCGCCAGCACAAGACCGTAGAAAAGCTCCTTGCCGCTTTCGGCGAGATCCGCCCAGATGTCGGAGGAAGAGAACAGATTTGCGAGCGCGGAGACGACGCCCGAGGGCGACGGCAAAAGGATGGGCGGCTCGATGCCGAGCGCCGTGACCAATTCCCAGACAACAAACAGCACCGCTATGAAAGCGGTCCCCAAAACGACGCGCTCTGTTCCCTGCCCCATCCCGGTGAGCACGCCGCGCTCTTGGCGTTTGGGCGCTCCCGAATCGTCAAGGACGATCGTCGCCATGACGCTTCTTCTCCCTTCTGTCAGCTGTTGCTTGGTGCCTTTGCGGCGGATGCCAGCACGCCGGCGACCTCCTGTACATAGGCCAGAAAGTCTGGCTTGAGGCGCACATCGTCGCGGGGCTTGGGCAAGTTGACGCGTACTTCGCGCACGATGCGCCCGGGCCGGCGGCTGAAGATGCAGACCCGGTCGGCAAGGAACACAGCTTCGCTGATATCGTGGGTCACAAACAGCGCGGTGACTTCCGCACGCTTGCAGATGCCAAGGAGCTCGACCTGCAAGGCTTCGCGCGTCTGCGCATCGACCGAGGCGAAGGGCTCGTCAAGCAGCAACAGCTCCGGCTCAACGGCGAGCGCGCGCGCCAGATTGACGCGCTGCTGCATCCCGCCGGAGAGCTGATGCGGATAGCTGCGGGCGAAATCGGCAAGCCCCACGAGCTCAAGCAACGCGGAGGCATGCGCGGCGGCTTCGCGGCGGCGCATGCGGCCGGACATTTCGAGCCCGTAGGTTACGTTATGCAGAACGTCCCGCCACGGCAGCAAGCCCGGCTGCTGGAACACCATGGCGCGGTCTGGCCCCGGCCGGCTGACCGGTTGGCCTTCAAAATTCAGCTGACCCGAGGAGATCGGCAAAAAGCCAGCGACAGCATTCAAGAACGTGGTTTTGCCGCAACCCGATGGCCCCAGCAGGCAGACGAACTCCCCGCGTTCCAGCACAAAGTCGACGTGGTCGATGGCCAGCATGGTCTCGCCGCCGCGCCCCGCATAGGCAATCGAAACCTGACCGGCGTAGAGGTAATGGTCAGCCGCGCCCGCAGCTGACGCCTGAGAAGCAGCGCCTGCAGCCTGCTTGGGCGGCATGCTCACCCGCGCAATCGCCATATCCTCGCACTCATGAAAAGGATTAACCCGGGCCGCTATTGTCGTGTTCCAAATGGCCGCAATGGCGGTGACGCAAGCACGTGCGGTGCGCGCCTCCCATACATGACGACGGCAAATACGTCCATGAACACTTGTCGCCGTTGCCGGCCCTTTGCCCGCCCTTGCCTGCCCTATCCGCGCAGCGACTCGGCAAGCACCCGGTTGACCGCGTCCGTAAGCGTCGTCAACTCGTCCTCGGCGATGGTGAAGGCCGGCGCGAGATACACAACCGAGCCAAAAGGACGAACAAAAACTCCCTCGCTAACAAAGCGTTGGCGCAACGCGTTGAGATTGTCGATGCGGCGCAGTTCGACCACACCGATAGCGCCCAGCACGCGTACGTCCTTGACCCCGGGGAGGTTTCGGCACGGTTCGAGGCGGCGCGCGAGGATATGGGAGATGTGTGCGACCTGATCGAGACGCGGCTCGCGCTCGAACAGGTCGAGGGAAGCGTTGGCCGCCGCGCAGGCAAGCGCATTGGCCATGAAAGTCGGCCCATGCATGAGGGCGTGGCCGGGATCGTCAGACCAGAACGCATCAAAGACTCCTGGTCGCGCCAGCGTGGCGGCGAGCGGCAGCGTGCCGCCGGTCAACGCCTTGCCGATTGTCGCGATGTCCGGCATGACCCCCGCAGCCTGGAACGCAAACAGCGAGCCGGTGCGGCCGAAGCCGGTAAAAATCTCGTCGAATATCAGCAGCACGTCGTAGCGATCGGCGGTGGCGCGCAGCGTGCGCAAGACCTGCGCATCGTGGAAGCGCATGCCGCCCGCGCCTTGCACAAGAGGCTCGACGATGATCGCTGCGATATCCTCCGCACGCTGGGAAAGCAGCGCCTCGAAAGTCCGTCCGCTCTCCTCATCAACCGGCAATTCCGCCGTGATTTGCTCCGGCAGCAGGCCGCGAAAGGCAGCGTGCATGCTGTCCTGCGGATCACAAACCGCCATCGCCCCGGTCGTATCGCCGTGATAGGCGCCGCGGAATGAGACGATGCGGTTGCGGCCGCGAACGCCGCGATTGCGCCAGTACTGCAGCGCCATTTTCAGCGCGACCTCGACCGCGACCGATCCTGACTCGCTGAAAAAGACACGCTCGAGGCCGGCTGGCGCAACAAGCTGCGCCAGGCGTTGCGCCAGTGTCAGCGCGGGTTCATGCACGAGGCCGCCGAACATGACATGGGGCAGGCGCTCTAGCTGGCGTTCGAGCGCTACGCGAATATGCGGATGGTTATAGCCGTGGCAGGCCGTCCACCACGAAGCGATGCCGTCAATGAGCTCGCGGCCATCGGCCAGCACGATGCGGCTGCCGCGGGTGGCCACAACGGGAAGCGGCAGCGCCGCCGTCTTCATCTGCGTATAGGGCAGCCAGACATGCTCGAGGCCGGCGCCGTACCAGGACGGTAACCCGCTCCGGTTATTGTCTTTTTCGCTGGTATTGGCTGACATTCGGCGCTTTCATGCTCGCGAGCGATGGATACACGCTGCCATTGTGCCTCTAAAGGCCACTCGAGGTCATGATGGTCCGGCGAACCCTTGAAGGCTGAAATCGGCGCGAGCAGGCAATGCGCTCTCTCGATGCATTTGCGAACGAAAAACTGACGGCGCTGGAGCGGGCGCATTTGCGCCGCATCCCGGCAGTGACCACGCGCGAGGGCATTTATGCCGAGCGTGCCGGCCGGCGCTTGCTCTCGTTCTCGTGCAACGATTATCTCAATCTTAGCCAGCATCCCGCTATCATCAAAGCTGCGGTCGAAGCCACCCAACGCCACGGCGTCGGCGCCGGCGCCTCGCGCCTGGTTACAGGCAACCATCCACTCCACATCGAACTGGAAAAGCGGCTGGCGGGATTAAAGGCGACCGAAGCCGCCTGCGTGTTCGGCTCGGGCTACCTCGCCAATACTGGGATCACTCCGGCGCTGGTCGGCCCCGACGATTTGATCCTGGTCGACGAATTGTCGCATGCCTGCATCCATGCCGGCGCGAAGCTCAGCGGCGCTGCCGTCCACCGCTATCGCCATTGCGATGTGGCGGACGCGCAAAAGCTGCTTTCGCAGCATCGCGCCGCGCATCCGCGCGCGCTCATTGCGACCGACGGCGTCTTTTCCATGGACGGCGATCTAGCGCCGCTGCACGATCTGGCCGTCCTTGCGCAGCGATTCGACGCTTGGCTTCTTGCCGATGATGCCCACGGGCTCGGGGTCGTGGGCGGCGGGCGTGGTTCAAGCTTTGCCAATGGCGGCCCGGTCGACGTACCGCTGCAAATGGGCACGCTGTCGAAGGCGATTGGCGCCTATGGCGGCTATTTGTGTGCTTCGCAGCCGGTGATCGATCTCATGCGCACGCGCGCGCGCACCTTCATCTATTCGACCGGCCTGCCGCTGCCGGTGACCGCCGCCGCCATCGCGGCCATCGATCTGATCGAACGTGAGCCGGATTACGCCGCAAAGCCGCTGCGCAAGGCAAGGCTGTTTGCCCGCGCCCTCAATCTGCCCAAGCCCTGCAGCGCCGTCGTTCCGCTCATCCTGGGCGAGACCGACGACGCGCTCGCGGCAGCGCGGGCCCTGGAAGAAGACGGTTTTCTGGTGGTCGCCATCCGCCCGCCGACGGTGCCAC
>JASHVN010000518.1 GCA_030044555.1 Xanthobacteraceae bacterium
GAGCGGCGCGTCGCCATCGGAGCCGACGCCACCACCGGCGACCTGCATGACGAACTGGCGCGGCTCGGCGCCAATCTGATGCTGGTGGCGCTCGGCGCGCTCGCCCGCGACTCGCTGCAATTGACGCCGCAATCCGATACCGGCGTGACCTACGCCAACAAGATCGACAAGGCCGAGACGCGCATCGATTGGAGCAAACCGTGGGTGGAGGTGCACAACCATTGCCGCGGCCTGTCGCCGTTTCCCGGCGCGTGGTGCGAACTCGGCAGCGCCGGGCGCGTCAAGATTCTGCGCACCACCAAAGGCACAGGCGAAGGACCGCCCGGCCGCGTGCTCGACGACAAGCTGACCGTCGCCTGCGGCGGCGGCGCGGTGCGCATCCTTGCGCTGCAGCGCGCCGGCGGTAAACCGATGATGGCGCACGAATTTTTGCGCGGGACGGCGATCGCGCCCGCGACCGTGCTGGGCTAGATTTTTCCCTTGAGCATGATCCCTCGGGTCAAGCCCGAGGGCGTGCTTATCCGCAAACCGGTTTCCACTTCTCAGGATCATGCTCTAAAGCCGTGCCCCGCTACAAGCTCACGATCGAATACGACGGGACGCCGTATGTCGGCTGGCAGGCGCAGGACAACGGTGCCTCGGTGCAGGGCGTGCTCACCGGCGCGATCGCTGCCTTTACGGGCGAGCACGCCACAGTGCACGGCGCCGGACGCACCGATGCGGGCGTGCATGCGCTCGCCCAGATCGCTCATGTCGATCTCGCCAAGGATTGGGACGATGACACGGTGCGCGATGCCATTAATTTTCATCTGCGCCCGCAGCCGATCGCGGTGCTCGCCGCGGAGCATGTCGCGGTGGACTTCGAGGCACGCTTTTCCGCCATCAAGCGCCACTACCTCTATCGCATCGCCAATCGCCGCGCCGATCTGACGCTCGATCGCAACCGCGCCTGGCGCGTGCCGCGGCCGCTCGATGCCGCCGCCATGCACGCGGCGGCACAGAAACTCATCGGCCGTCACGACTTCACCACGTTCCGCGCCGCCGAGTGCCAGGCGAAGTCGCCGGTGAAGACGCTCGATCGCCTCGACGTCTTGCGCGAGGGCGAAGAAATCCGCGTCGTGGCCATGGCGCGCTCGTTCCTGCACCATCAGGTGCGTTCGATGGTCGGCTCGCTGGTTCACGTCGGCGAAGGCAAATGGAGCGCCGGCGATCTCGAAGCCGCGCTTGCCGCCCGCGACCGCACCCGCTGCGGCCAGGTCGCACCGCCGCACGGACTATATCTAGTGCGGGTGGAGTATTGACGTTGCGTGGAGTGCGTCATGCCGCAGAGTGACGTCGAAGTCGTGGTGATCGGTGGCGGCGCGGCTGGCATCGCGGCGGCGAAGCGGCTCACCCAAGCTTCGATCCAGTGTCTGTTGGTCGAAGCGCGTCCGCGGCTCGGCGGCCGCGCCTGGACCGTTGCGGACGAAAACGGCCACGGGCTCGATCTCGGCTGCGGCTGGCTGCATTCCGCCGATCGCAATCCATGGGTCGGCGTGGCCCGGCAGCAAGGCTTTGCCATCGACAAAACGCCGCCGCCCTGGATGAACAAGCCGCCGCTTGAGGCGAGTTTTCCGCCTGCCGAATACGACGATTTTCGCCACGCCTTCGGCGAATTCTATGAACGCCTGGAAGAAGCGGCAAAGCGCAAGACAGATGCCCCGGCTTCGACCTTGCTCGATCCGGCCAGCCGCTGGAATCCGCTCCTTGATGCGATGAGCACCTACATCAGCGGCGCCGAACTCGACAAGGTTTCACTGAAAGATCTGGACAATTACCACAACACCAGCGTCAATTGGCGCGTCGTCGAAGGCTACGGCACGCTGATGAGCGCTTACGGCGCAACGCTGCCAACCATTCTCGACTGTCCGGTCGACGGCATCGATCACGCTGGCAAACGCCTGCAAATTCAAACACGCAAAGGACCGATCGCCGCCGATCAGGCGATCGTGACGGTGCCGAGCGCGGTCCTCGCCGCCGAACACATTCGATTCACTCCGGCACTGCCGGATAAAATCGAAGCCGCGCGCGGATTGCCGCTGGGACTGGCCGACAAGCTTTTCATCGCGCTCGAGGACGCCGAAGAATTTCCCGTCAGCGCCCGGCTGTTCGCGCATACCGATCGAACCGCGACCGCCGGCTACCACATCAGGCCGTTCGGCTGGCCGATGATCGAAGCCTATTTCGCCGGTGCCTGTGCGGCCGAGCTTGAAGCCGCCGATGAAGCCGCTTTTTTTGATTTCGCCGCCGCCGAACTTGTGGGTCTATTGGGAAGCGGCTTTGCCCGCCGCCTGAAACCGCTTCGCGTGCATCGCTGGGGCGCCGACCCGTTCGCGCTCGGCTCTTACTCCTTTGCCCGGCCGGGTTACGCCGATCGCCGCGCGGTGCTGGCCGCGCCGGTCGAGAGCCGGCTGTTCTTCGCCGGCGAAGCCTGCTCGCGTCACGATTTTTCAACCGCGCATGGCGGCTATCTCACCGGCGTCGCCGCCGCGGACGACGTCATCGCCGCGCGCAGCAAGTCGCGGACCAGAGCGGGATGAGATTTGATCAGATCGTCATGCCCGCGCTTGATGGGGCACCCCATCGCGCATCGCGCGATGGGGACCCCGACGCGGGCATCCACGTCTTAATGCCGCGCCAAAACAAAGACGTGGATGGCCGGAACAAGTCCGGCCATGACTGCCTCTGTCAGACCTAAAATCATCATGCTCTATGCGAAATATTTCTCGATAATGCGCCGGTACACTGCGGTGAGCGCCACGAGATCGGCGACCGGCACGCATTCATCGACCTGATGCATGGTTTGCCCGACCAGACCGAATTCGAGCACCGGACAATAATCTTTGATGAAGCGCGCGTCCGAGGTGCCGCCGGTGGTGGAGAGTTCCGGCTTGATCCCGGTCACTTCGGCGATCGCCGCCGCGGCGAGATCAGTGAACGGCCCGGGTTTGGTGACGAACACGTCGGCGTTCGACGGCTGCCATTCAAACGCATGACGAATCCGCCCGGCGGCGGCTTCGTGCGCGCGCTGCTCGATCAACGCTTTCAGCGCCGTCTGGCTGTGGCGGTCGTTGAAGCGGATGTTGAAACGCGCGCGCGCCTCGCCGGGCACGAGATTGACCGTCGGATTGCCGACATCGACCGAAGTAAATTCGAGGTTCGACGGATCGAACTGCTCGCTGCCTTGGTCGAGCGGCGCTTGCAGTGCGGTGATGAGCGTCGTCAGCCCGCGGATCGGATTGTCGAAGCGATCCGGATAGGCAACGTGGCCCTGGCGGCCATGCACGATCAGCGTGCCGTTGAGCGAGCCGCGGCGGCCGGCCTTGATGGTGTCGCCGAATGTTTGCAGATTGCTCGGCTCGCCGAGGACGCAATGGTCGAAAACTTCGCCGCGTTCGGCCGCCCATCGCAGGAGCTTGATGGTGCCGTTGACGGCGACGCTCTCTTCGTCGCCGGTGATGAGCAGCGTGACCGAACCCTTCTTCGGTTTGCCGCCGTTCGCCGCCAGATAGTCGAGCGCCGCCGCGACGAAACAGGCGATGCCGCCCTTCATGTCCACGGCGCCGCGGCCATAGAGGAAACCGCCGTCGATGTCGCCGGCGAACGGCGGGTGCCGCCACGCCTTGGCGTCGCCGGGCGGCACCACGTCGGTATGGCCGGCAAAGACGAGGTTGGGGCGTTCGCTGCCGATGCGTGCGTAAAGATTTTCGATCGGCGCGGTGCCCGGCTCGGTGAAGATCATGCGATGAACCGCAAAGCCCGCCCTCGCCAGCAGGTCATGCAGATAGGCGAGCGCCCCGCCCTCCTCCGGCGTGACCGACGGACAGCGCAATAAATCGCGGGCGATGACGACGGGATCGGAGAGCGGCGCGGCCATGGTCACGCTTTACTGGGCTTGGCCGCGTAAGGTCAACGCCGCGCTCGGCCTCGAAAGCTTATTCGCGGGAGGCGTCAACTTTGGCCAACGGGTCCGGGCCGTGCCGGTTGGGGCCCACCGTGCCCCGGCGGAAGCCGAGTTCGATCAGGAGCGCGATACCAAGCACGCTGAACGGCACGGCGACGGCGAAAGCCAGCGTGCTCGGCGCCTCGTCGGTGCCCGCCAGGCCCAAAACCGAGAACAGGTCGAGCAGCACGCTGCTGGCGAAGAAGATGGCGATCGGCCACAGCGGCCAGTCGCGATCGTTGCCGCGCTTCACCGCGATGGCGAATTCCGGATAGGTAAAGGCGAGATCGATGATGGCGTTGAGCTGATCGCCCTGGAAGTATTCGGCGATATCGCACGCGAGGAAATTGGCGATGGCGACAAGGCTCATCGCGATCCAGAACGTCTTGCGGCTGATGCGGCCGTGAAAGCCGTCGAAGAGGTAAAGCCAATCCATCGCCAGGACGTGTGATCAATAGGACTGTGATCGATAGAGCCTGCGATTAATCGCGCAGGAGTTCGTTGATGCTGGTCTTGGCGCGCGTTTTCTCGTCGACGCGCTTGACGATGACGGCGCAGTAGAGACTGGGACTGGCCTCGCCCCTCTTGTCCGGCTTGCCCGCCATGGTGCCCGGCACCACCACCGCATAGGCCGGCACTTCGCCCTGGATGACCGCGCCGGTCTCGCGGTCGACGATCTTGGTCGAAGCGCCGATGAACACGCCCATCGACAGCACCGCGCCCTCGCGGACGATCACCCC
>JASHVN010000519.1 GCA_030044555.1 Xanthobacteraceae bacterium
AGCTTCCCGTTGCGCTCGCGCAGCGTAAAGATTTCCGCAGGCTCCGTGATCCAGTCCTGCTCGTAGAAAAATGCGATCTGCTTTTCACCGAGGCCATCGATATCGAAGGCGCGGCGCGACACGAAGTGCTCAAGGTGCCCGAGCACCTGATACGGGCAAGCAAATTCGCCCGTGCAGTGCGCACGCGCCCCTTCCTCACCGCCGGCGATGACTTCACGCACCACGTCGGTATGCAGCGGACACGGGCATTTTTTTGGAAATTCGTAAGCCTTCGCGCCGCGCGGCCGTTTCTCCGCCACGACGCCAAGCACCTGGGGAATGACATCGCCGGCGCGTTGTATCTGCACCGTATCGCCGATGCGGACGTCGAGCCGGGTGATTTCGTCGGCGTTGTGCAGCGTCGCGTTCTGCACCACCACGCCGCCGACTGTCACCGGCTCGAGTTTGGCCACCGGCGTGAGCGCGCCGGTGCGGCCGACCTGAATCTCGATATCGCGGACGATTGTTGTCGCCTTCTCGGCCGGAAACTTGTGCGCGATCGCCCAGCGCGGCGAGCGCGACACAAAGCCCAGCCGTTCCTGCCAATCGAGGCGGTCGACTTTGTAGACCACGCCGTCGATGTCGTAGTCGAGGCTGCCGCGCTGCAGCTCGATATCGCGGTGAAACGCCAGCAGCTCGTCGACCGAGCGGCACAATTTGGTCAGCGGATTGGTCTTAAACCCGCAGGACGCGAACCATCTGATCATGCCGGATTGCGTGCCGGCCGGCATCTCGCTCATCTCGCCCCACGCATAGGCGAAAAAGCCGAGCGGCCGCGAGGCGGTGATCGAGGGATCCTTCTGCCGCAGCGAACCTGCCGCCGAGTTGCGCGGATTGGCAAACACCTGCCCGCCGATTTCCGCCTGCCGCTTGTTGAGCGCGAGAAAGGCGTGCTTGGTCATGTAGATTTCGCCGCGCACGTCACAGACCGACGGCACGCCGCGGCCTTTGAGCTTATGCGGAATGTCGGCAAGCGTTTTGATATTGGGGGTGACATCCTCGCCTTCGGTCCCGTCGCCGCGCGTCGCGCCGGTGACCAGTTCGCCGTTTTCGTAGCGCAGCGACATAGACAGGCCGTCGATCTTCGGTTCGGCGGAAAAGACGATCTCCTCGTCTTCGGGCAGCCGCAAAAAGCGGCGGATGCGGCCGACAAAATCGACCACATCTTCGCCCGCAAAGGCGTTATCGAGTGAAAGCATCGGCACCGCGTGCCGCACTTTGGCGAAACGCGCCGACGGCGCGGCGCCGACGTGCTGCGTCAGGCTTTCGGCCGTGCGCAATTGCGGAAAACGCGCCTCGATCGCGTTGTAGCGCCGGCGCAGCGCATCGTATTGCGCGTCGGAAACCGTCGGCGCGTCGTCCTGATAATAGCGCCGGTCGTGTTCGGCGATCTCGGCTGCAAGCCGCGCGTACTCGGCCTTCGCCTGTCTTTCCGTAAGATCTTCGACGGACGATTCCGACTTTTCGCGACGAGCCATGATCAAAGAGCCAAGGTCAAAGAACCAAGATCAAAATCAACTCGCCGCGCGGATCAAACGTTCGGCAGCGGCGCGGGCTTCGGCGGTGATTTCGGCGCCGGCCAGCATGCGCGCGATCTCCTCGCGGCGGTGCTCGGCTTGCAGTTCACCGACCCGGGTCGCGACCCGCTTGCCCTTGGCGAGCGCGTCCTTGCTGATGAGGTAGTGCCGATCGGCGCGCGCCGCCACCTGCGGCGCGTGGGTCACCGCGATCACCTGGACGCCGGACGCAAGACGCGCCAGCCGCACGCCGATGGCGTCGGCGACCGCGCCGCCGACCCCGGTATCAATTTCATCGAAGATCAATGTCGGCGCCGAGCCGCGATCGGCGAGCACCACCTTGAGCGCGAGCAGAAAGCGGGCGAGTTCGCCGCCCGAGGCGATCTTCATCAGCGGCCCGGGCCGGGTACCCGGATTGGTCTGCACCCAGAACTCGACGCGGTCGATGCCGTCCGAGCCCTCGTCCGCCGCGACGATCTCGGTGGAAAACCGCGCGCGTTCGAGCTTGAGCGGTTTCAGTTCCGCGTTGACCGCCTTGTCGAGCGTTGCGGCGGTGCGCTTGCGCTGCGCCGAGAGCTTCTGCGCCGCCTCGCGATAGCGCGCGGCGGCGGCCTCCGCCTCGCGCTCCAAGAAGCCAAGCCGCTCTGCGCCGGCATCGATCAGCGCCAGGTCGTTCGCGTAGCGGCCGGCGAGCGCATTGAGCGCGTCGACCGGCGCATTGTATTTGCGTCCGGCCGCGCGCAACGCGAACAAGCGCTCCTCGATGCGCTCAAGTTCCTTCGGATCATATTCGGCAACGCGCAGTGCCGCTTCCAGATGTCCACGCGCTTCTTCCAAGGCGGAGAGCGCCGCATCGATGGCTTTCACCGCCGGCTCGATCAACGTCGGCACCTGCGCGGCACGGCGTTCGAGCCGCCGCAGCGCTGTCGCCAGCGCCGGCACCGGCGATTGCGGACCGCCAACGGCATCATGGGTGGTGCGCAAATCCTCGGCAACTTTCTCCGCCTGCATCATGCCGGTGCGCCGCTCGGCGAGCGCAGTCTCCTCGCCGGGCTGCGGCGCGAGACGGCTTAGTTCCTCGACGGCATGCCGCAGCCACTCCGCCTCGCGGCTCACGCGTTCGACCTCGACGCGGTGCTCGGCGACCGCCGACTCGCGGGCGCGGCGCTCTTGCCAGAGCTGCGCGATTTCCGCGGCTTCGCCGCCGATGCCGCCATAAGCATCGAGCAGCGCGCGATGGGTGGCCGTGTCGACGAAGGCGCGTTCGTCATGCTGGCCGTGAATCTCAACGAGAGCGCCGCCGAGGGCGCGCAAAACCTGCACACTGACCGGCTGATCGTTGACGAAGGCACGGGTGCGACCGTCGGCGAATTGCACGCGCCGCACGATCAATTCGTCTTCGCCGCCAAGATCGTTGTCGGCGAGCACCTGTCGCGCCGGATGATCGTCCGCCAGTTCGAACGCGGCCGTGACCTGTCCGTGTTCCGCCTCGGTGCGCACCAGGGCCGAGTCGCCGCGGGCGCCGAGCGCAAGCGCAAAGGCATCGAGCAGGATCGATTTGCCGGCTCCGGTTTCGCCGGTAAGCACAGCAAGGCCGGCGCCGAAATCAATGTCCAGCCGATCGATCAGGACGATGTCGCGAATGGAGAGCCGGCTAAGCATGAGCACAAATGACGGAGGGCGGACGACGGATCATATTCTTGATTCCCTGTTCTGTCGTCCGTCCTCTGCCGTCTGTGATCCGTCACCCCGTCAGCTTCTTGAAGGCCTGGCTGATCCAGGACGACTTGTTCTCGTTGGGCTCGCGGCCCTGGCCCTTGAGGAGATTATAGGCGTCCTTGTACCAGGGACTGTCCGGGAAGTTATGGCCCAGCACCGCCGCCGCGGTCTGCGCCTCGTCGGTGATACCGAGCGCCAGATAGGCTTCGGTCAGCCGCTCCAGCGCCTCCTCGACTTCGCGCGTGGTCTGATATTGCGTCACCACCACCTTGAACCGGTTGATCGCGCCGAGGAAGTCGCGCTTCTTCAAGTAGAAGCGGCCGACCTCCATTTCCTTGCCGGCGAGCTGGTCGCGCGCCATCTCGACCTTCTGCTTGGCGGCGAGCGCATATTCGCTGTCGGGATATTTGTGCACCACTTCCTCGAAGGCAGTGATGGCCTTCTGCGCCCGCTCCTGATCGCGCGAAACGTCGAGGATCTGATCGTAGTAGGAGGACGCGATCAGATATTGGGCATAGGCGGCGTCGGGGCTCGCCGGGTGCAGGGTCACGTAGCGCTTCGCTGCATTGATGCAATCGTCGTACTGGGCGGCCTGATAATTGGCGAAGGCGTCCATCAGCAGCGCCTTGCGCGCCCAGTCCGAGTATGGATTTTCGCGCTCGACCTGATCGAATTTCTTCGCCGCTTCCTTGTAGTCCTGCTTGTCGTTTAACAGGAACAGCCCTTCATTGTAGAGCTTGTCGGCCGGAACATCGGGGACGGCATCGTCGTCCTTGTTGAACATGCTGCAGCCGAGCAGCGACGCCGTGGCAAGCGCCAGCGCCAAGCATCCGGCCAGCGCACGCAGCCTGCCACCGGACCGTCCCGACCCTTGTACTCGCAGCGTCATCAGCGTGATTTACGTTCCGGTTCCCGACGATACCGTCCGTGTCCTGCCGCAGGTCCTTCCTGTGCGTAAGGTCCTGTGCGTCCGCGGTGGATGCCCCATAGCCCCGTGCGGATTGAGAGTATGGCCGACAATCGGCCCGGATTAAGGCGAAGGCGTGAAGCGCTTCAGGAGACGTCCGGCCCATAAGTCGGGGCCGCAAAGCCCGCCGCGAGATCGGCATGGCCGCGCGCACGGCGAACGGGCTGCGGCATCTCCACATAGGTCCAGGCGCTTGGATCGGCCATCAAGGCGGTGACCACCGCGTGATTGAGCTTGTGTCCGCCGCGTACCGAACGATAGACGGCGAGAAGCGGCGCACCGGCCAACGCCAGATCGCCGATCGCGTCGACGATTTTGTGGCGCACGAACTCATCGCGGAACCGCATGCCCTCCGCATTGAGAATGCGGTCTTCGGCAACGACGACCGTATTATCCAGCGAGGCGCCAAGCGCGTAACCGGCGCTCCACAGCTTGGCGACGTCGCGCATGAAGCCGAACGTACGCGCGCGCGCCAGTTCGCGACGGAAAATATCGGGCACGATATCGGTCGCCAATGACTGCTTTCCGATCAGCGGATGATCGAACTCGATCTCGGCTTCAATGCGCAAGCCCTGCAGGTGCGGCTGCAGTTCGCCATAGCAACCGTTTTTGCCGACGCGGACCGGCTTGAGCACCTGAATGTAGCGCCGCATTGCAGATTGCGTGGCAATGCCGACCTGATCGATGGCGGCTACGAACGGCCCCGCGCTGCCATCCATGATCGGCACTTCGGCGCCATCGACCTCGACGACGGCGTTATCCACGCCAAGTCCGCGCAATGCTGCGAGCACATGTTCAGTCGTGGAAACAGCAGGTCCGTTGGCATCGCCGAGGACGGTGGCGAATTCAGTGGCCGTTACCGTGCGGAAATGGGCTTTAAGCTCGCGGTCCTCGCAGCCGTTTGCACCGCAGCGAACGAAAACGATGCCGGTGTCTGGCTCGGCCGGGTGGAGCGTCAAGGTAACCGGCGAACCCGAGTGAACGCCCACACCGGTTACAGTCGCGTGATCGCGCAGAGTCGTCTGTCTGCTGGCGTGCAAGCCCCAGATCATGCCCTCGTCCCACACCCAATAGCGGCTTTGTAAGTGCAATCGCCGCACACCCAGTCGCGAGGGGAATTCAGGCTTCGCTATCGTTCGGGGAGGTCTACCAGACCGCCACTTCCACTCCCCGACGCAACCCCTCTGACGCCGCAAACCTTACCGGCGAAGGGCTTTAACGCCAACTCACGGTTTCTTACCGAATGTTACCATTTTCTGGCCGCACTCCTGTCGGCAAGGCGCCGCAAAGGTCGCCTCGTCAGCGAGCGCCGCCGCTTTTATGACAGTCACACGAAGGCTTTTCGCATCCCTGACTGCCTTAATGGGCTTGCCGGCGGAGGAAGGCCGGAATTTCGAGCTGGTCCTGTTCGTCCGACTTATGCACAAGAGTTTGCCGGCCGTGAGGGTCGAGACCCTGGGGGACAGCACGTTTGGCATACTCAGAGACCGGGTCCGGACGCGGCTCGGCGGCGCGCGGCATCGGGCGACCAGCGAGCCGGTCGGCCGCCGGCACTCCGTGCGGCATCTGCGGCAATGGCGCCTCATCATCCTTGGCCTGTTCCCGGCGGCCCAGGCCGACGGATGCGATGCGTTCCAGGAGCGATTTGCGCCGTCCCGGATGTTCCTCCTGGGCCAGCTCTCCACGGCGGGCGAGAATTTCATTCTGCGCCGGCACCGGCAGTTCATCGATTCGCGGCATGCGCGGCCCGCGCGACGGCAGCCGCTCCGGCACCGGCGGGACGAATTCCTTCGGTTCCTCAGCCACCTCTCCGCTTGCCGCCGGATCGATGAACAGCGTGGGCTTGAGTGAGAGCGGCCGGATGCTGACCTCGTCGGAGGAGGCCGACGCAATCGCCGCCTTGGCGGCCGATTCAATCGAGGCGTTGACCGAAGCGGGGGCGGGGGCGGGAGCGACGGTGGGCGTCGCCATGAGCGGGCGGACCTGAGGTGCCGGCTGCGGAGCCGGTGCGGGCGCGACCGGCTCCGGGCGTTCGATGCGTTCGGGGGAGCGCTGATTCTCCGCCCGCAGCCACGTTGCAAGCTCGGCGATGCGGGCCTCGGCCGCTGCCGGCGCCAGACGCTGCGCCGAAGCCTGATCTATCCCGGTCGCCACCACCGACACACGGATGATGCCGTCGAGACTTTCGTCGAAGGTGGCACCGACGATGATGTTGGCATCCTGATCGACTTCTTCGCGGATGCGGGTGGCCGCTTCGTCCACCTCGTAGAGCGTCAGGTCGCGGCCGCCGGTGATGGAAATCAGCAACCCTTTGGCACCCTTCATCGAGGCGTCGTCGATCAACGGGTTGGAAATCGCCGCTTCCGCCGCCGTGAGCGCGCGCTTGTCGCCCTCGGCCTCGCCGGTTCCCATCATCGCCTTGCCCATCTCGCGCATGACCGCGCGGACGTCGGCGAAGTCGAGATTGATGAGGCCTTCCTTGACCATCAGGTCGGTAATGCAGGCGACGCCGGAATAAAGGACCTGGTCGGCCATGGCGAAGGCGTCGGCGAAGGTCGTCTTCTCATTCGCCACGCGGAACAGATTCTGGTTGGGGATGATGAGCAGCGTGTCAACGCATTTCTGCAACTCGACGATGCCGATTTCCGCCGTGCGCATGCGCCGTTGGCCTTCGAAATGGAACGGCTTGGTGACCACGCCGACGGTGAGAATGCCCATTTCGCGGGCCGTTTTGGCGATCACCGGAGCGGCGCCGGTGCCGGTGCCGCCGCCCATGCCGGCGGTGACGAACACCATATGGGCGCCCGACAGATGATCGCGGATTTCGTCGAGCACCTCGTCGGCGGCGGCGCGTCCGACCTCGGGATGGGCACCGGCGCCGAGGCCTTCGGTCGCCTGCACGCCCATCTGCACGATGCGCTCGGCTTTCGACATGGTCAGCGCCTGGACGTCGGTG
>JASHVN010000520.1 GCA_030044555.1 Xanthobacteraceae bacterium
TCGCGGACCTCGAAGCGGGGGCGGACAGGGGCGTGCCAAGCCGGCGGCGGTCCTGCCGTCTCGCTGGCGACGAGCTGCAACGCCACCGTATCGGCAGGCAGCCGGCTCAGCGGCTCGTGATTAACGCGAAAAGCGGCGAAGACGCCGAATCCACCGCACAGGGCGACGACCGAGGCAAGCAAAGCCCCGAGGAAGAGGCGCATATTCGGAAACATTCGTCCTCGCAGAGCGCCCGCGTGCGATCCGGAAAGCGGCAGCACGCGTCACTGAAAAGCTAGATCGTCGCGAGGCAGGTGAAGTTCGTCGGCCGGCAGATGCGGTCGAAGCACAACGCGAATCATACACCGATACTGATTATTAGAGCATGATCCCGAAAAGTGGAAACCGGTTTTCGGATCAGCATGCCCTCGGGCCTGACCCGAGGGATCATGCTCAAACGAAAAATCTAGACCTTGATCCGGTTCAATCGAATTGGTGTCTAGGACACTTGTTCTTGCGACCAGTTCTTGCGGCCGGCCGCGTCACCGAAACAAACAAGCGCGCTGCATCAATCAGCCAGCGACCGCGCCGGGTGATTGGCCGGGTGACTGATTGATGACTTATGAGTCTTGCTTTACCGGCTGATCGGCGGTTGCGCGGAAGCGGGCGTCTGCGAGTAGTAATTGTCGGGAACGTCCTGGACCGGCGCGTCCGGAGGCGGAGCGCCCGGCAGCACCACCACGCGCGTGCCCACCTGCACTCTGTCAAAGAGATCTTCGATATCGGTGTTGGTTAGCCTGATGCAGCCTGAGGAGACGTAGGAGCCGATGGTCGACGGCTGATTGGTGCCGTGGATTCGATAAAGCGTGTTGCCGAGATAGAGCGCGCGCGCGCCGAGCGGGTTGCTCTCGCCCCCGGCCATGAAGCGCGGCAGATAGGGCTGCCGCTCGATCATTTCCTTCGGCGGGAACCAGTCCGGCCATTCCTTCATGCGGCTGATGCGCTCGGTGCCCGCCCAGGTGAAACCTTCGCGCCCCACGCCGATGCCGTAGCGCAGCGCCTTGCCGTGCGCCATCACCAGATAGAGGTAGGTGTGCGACGTATCGACGATGATCGTGCCCGGCGGCTGCGTCGTCGGGTAATCCACCAGCTGGCGCTGGAATTGCTGCGGCAGCGGCGCGGATGGACCTTCTTCGGGCTGATCTTCCGGAGGCAGCGCAGCGACCACGGTCGGGTCCGAATGGGGACCAGCCGCATGGCCGTCCGGAGCCGCAATAGCGCCGGTTGTTTCATCGGGACCGGCTCCGCCATTGATGTCTTCCGGCGGACCGAAACCGGGCGGGCCGTCCTGAGAGGTGAGGGGTTGCGCCGGGTAACGACTGTCGGGAGGAGGGGGAGCGTAAGCCTGGTTCGGCGGCGGTGGCGGATAGGCCCCCGGTTGTGCTTGGCCGGGATAGGGCGGCGGCCCGTATGCGGCTGCGCCCTCATCGGGGGGCGGCAGCGGCGCACTGGAATAGGTCGACGGGGTGTCGGGCTGCTGCGACGGATAGCCCTGGTACCCCGGAGGCGGCGGCTGCGGCGGATAATATTGGGCGTTAGCGCTGCCCATCGAGCCAGCCACAGCGAACGCGATCACGGCAATGCTGATGGACCCACGCACGACAAATCCCCCAGACCCCGTTGAAATTCATGCCGTTCTGAGAACAAGATTCGGCGAGAACAAGGCCATCATACAGCAAGATCGCGCCAATGTATGCATCTTTGCGGCCCGCGATGTTGTTCCCGTTCGGCGTAAACGTTCCGTTAATCGCCGGCCCGCGGCGCTGCCATGTGCGCCATCCGCGGACGCTCGAAGTGGACGAACCTCAATTCGGCAACATGAACTTCGCGCCGGGATCGGCCCGAGCGACATTGCGCAGCCCACCGACGATCCGACGGCCGCGTGCGCCTTGCGTTCCGCGGCGAGACCATGGCGCGTGAGCAAGAACGTCGGCTTCGCGGCGGCATGGTTGCGGCTTGATCGCGTCTTTTGGCGCGACGTTTTGTTGTTGATACGCCGTGTTTTCGCTCGCCGGAGTGACGACGCAGCTTTTCGTTCTTTTGGTGCGCAAAGCGCACATCTGTGAGCCGTCCCGCCTTTGCGGCCGATGGCGGAGGCCCAACGCTCAAGACATTTGCCTGCGCCAGTGTGCGCAATTCCGAGGTTCGCCCGATTGTGCACACTCGTTTGCCGGCTTCGAAATCAGCATCGAGCAGGCAAGCTTCGCGGACGCTCGTGAAGCAAAAATGACGCATCGCACCGGTGACGTGAAACGCGTGGATGAGTGCTCGACGCTCGCCGGGTGGGACGCCGAACCGGCACGAAGGGCTTGATCGGAAGCCCGCGACCCGACACATATGCGTACGGGTGACCGATCGCAGCGATTGCCGCAGAAGGAATTGCCAGATGCCGTCCGTGAGCGACTGGAAGATTCCGCCCACCGCGCAGCCGAAGGCCGAGGATTATGGCTACGACCTCGAGCATGCCTTGGCGGCCGTCGTGGGGCTGCGCACCATCGTCCCTGCTGATGCCTTCACGGCGGAAACGCTCGGCACCGAGCGCGCCGGCCACGGTGTCTTCATCCGCGACGGCGTCGTTCTCACTATCGGTTATCTGATTACCGAGGCGGAGACGATCTGGATCACGCTTTCCGACGGCCGCTCGGTGCCGGGCCACGTGCTTGGCTACGACCAGGAAACCGGCTTTGGGCTGGTGCAGGCGCTGGCCAAATTGGATATGCCGACGCTCGA
>JASHVN010000521.1 GCA_030044555.1 Xanthobacteraceae bacterium
GCGGTTGGCGGCCTTACCTTCGCCAGTCGACGCGACAGACAGAGAGGTCTCGATGTTCAAGCAACCTGTGAGCCGTCGCCTTGCGACGTTCGTTGCGGCAGCTGGTCTTGTTGTCTTGCTCTGTCCTCATGCCGAGGCACGGGGCTTGTTTGGAAGAGGCTTCTTTGGAAGGGGCTTCGGCGGCGCCGGTTATAGCCGCTCGGTGACACGTTACAACAATGGCGGTGGCAATTTCGGCCATACGACAACCTTCACCGGTCCCGGCGGCAAGACGGCGACAGCCACGGTCAGTCATTACAACAATGGCGGCGGCAATTTCGGCCATACGACAACCTTCACCGGCCCCGGCGGCAAGACGGCGACAAGCACGGTCAATCGCAGCGTCAGCAATGGCACGATCACGACGAACCGCACGGTGACCGGGCCGAATGGTCAGACCTTTACCAGCTCCGCGACCCACGGCAGCCCGGGTTCGTGGGGACCTCCCCCGCCTGCCGGCCCCTGTTGCTATGGCGGCAATGCGGTCGCAGGCGTCATCGCCGGAGCTGCCGCAGGCACGGCCGCCGGGGTTGTCGCGGCGTCGGCGGCCGCTAATGCGCCGCCACCGCCTCCCGCTTACCCACCGCCGCCCGTTGTCTACGCGCCGGCGCCCTATTAGGGCGGAGCGAAATCTCCAAAGGTGTAACGATCAATATCAGGGCGACCTCAACATCCGAGGTCGTCGCTCCGTTTTGCCAGTAACGGGCCGTTGGAACGGGCCGGGGGTTTTTGACGGCGCTCGCGTAGCACAAAAGGGTTGGCGGCATAGCCGTCGCCGGCCGAGCCGACGAAACACAAAGGAGAACCGAATGCAGACGCAAGAGGAAATGACAGGCAGCTTGGCGACGAGACCGGCTGGAACGTCGGTCGCCGAGCGCAATGCGCATTCCGATCGCAGCAGTTCGTCGCGAAATGTCAGTATGCGATCGCGCCGCGCCGTATTCGCCGCCGCTGTCGCGGCGGCTGCGGTCGCGACCGTAGCGGCCCCGACCGACGCCATGGCCTATTGGCGCGGCGGTTGGTACGGCTGGCACGGCGGCTGGGGCTGGGCGCCAGGAGCCGTGGCCGGCGGCGTGGTAGCGGGCGCCGTGGTCGGCAGCGCGTTGGCCGCACCCCGCTACTATTATTATCCCTATGCGCCGTATCCCTACGGGCGTTGTGTCGCCTGGAACGGCTACGCCTGGGTGCGAGTCTGCTAGAGAGGGATTTCCGCCCGGAGGCGCCCCTTCATGCCGGGGCGCCGCCCGGCTCCGGCCAGGAGGGACGATCGGACATCGCGTAGCAAACAAAGCTCAATGGCCGCGAAACCAAGATGGAGGAGGTCGCCTTGCGCCGGGGAGAGGTCCCAAACGTGACATCCCGCGCGCATTAATCGAAGACCTGCCGCCAGGTGCAGGACGCTGCGCGCCAGTCAGAGCCAAGACGCTTCGCCTCTGCGCGCTCTGCGGGCGTTGCCGTCTTCTCGATCTCGGCCTGCAGGTCTGCGGCGCCCCTGACCCCGTGGCTCTTCGCCAGATTCGCCCACATGAGCGCCGACGCGAGGTTCTTTGGACCGGGTGCGACGCGACTCACGATCATCTGCTTGAGGCCGCCCTTGCGCACTCGCCCGGAGTATATGCGCGCGAGCGCGAGCTGCGCCGGCCCGTAATCCTGGCGGGCCGCCTTGCACAGCCAATCGGTGGCCTTCTCGTTGTCATAGACCGGAGCTCCGACGACACCGCCGATCTGGCAGCACCAGCTCATACCCATGTCGTATTGCGCCTTCGGATCGCCGGCTTGCGCCTTGTCCTGGTTGGCCGATCGCTCCCCTGCGTCCTTCGCCATCTTGGCCCCCTGCAGGGCTAGTCCAATGCAGCCTGAAAGCGACAGGCCGGCCAGGACGATGATCGTGATCGCGGTGCGGGTTCGGCAGAAACGGCGCACGAGCAGGCTCCCTTTCGGCCATCGGCGGCCGCGGAATGGATCAGTAAGGCGGTCGCTGCGGGCGGCGTAGCAAAGCAGGTAGTCGATCTCTGCGCGCAGCAAAGACCGCCATGATCCCTGATACGCAGCGCTCCAGCCGATCCCCCTCCCCGTTTTTCTTATTACTTCCGCCGCATCGAGCCGCAGAGACGCGCGTGCATCGGCGAATTCCTTTCGACGAAAGCGGCGCATCGGCTCGCATTTGCGCGACGGGCGCGGGGCGCTTATCTGCGCCGTATCATGTCCGCCCGCACAGATAGCAAACACCAGCAGTTCGACTTATTTCGTTCGGCAGCGCCGCCTGCGCGGCAACCGATGCCGACCGGTTTCCGTTACGCGCCGGACGTGATCGACGCGGCCGAGGAGGCGCGCCTGATCGAAGCGTTTGCCAATTTGCCGTTCAGGGAATTCGAGTTTCACGGCTTTTTTGGTAAGCGCCGCGTGGTCTCCTTCGGCTTTCGCTACGATTTCAACGGCGGCGGTCTGCAGGAGGCCGCGCCGCTGCCGCCATTCCTGCAGCCCGCGCGCGAGTGCGCCGCCGCCTTCGCCGGGCTCGCGCCCGACCACTTGGTGCACACGCTGGTTACCGAATACCGGCCGGGCACGTCGATCGGCTGGCATCGCGACCGGCCGAACTACGACGACGTGATCGGCATCTCGCTGTCGTCGCCATGCACCTTCCGCATGCGCCGAAAGCGCGATGCGGGTTGGGAACGCGCCGGCATCCGCCTCGACCGCCGCTCGATCTATCTGATGCGCGGTGCTTCGCGCTGGGAATGGGAGCACAGCATCCCTGCGGTCGATGGCTTGCGCTATTCGATCACGTTTCGCTCGATGCGAGACACCAGCTCGCGATAATTGCGGGAGCGTCAACCGCTCATTGTTGCCGGGACTTGTTCCTGCAATCCATGCGGCACCGCTGTCGGCAAGAGCCGACGTCGTCGAGCGCCTCGGAACTCACACGGAACCTTGCAAAATTCGGAAGATACGGAACTCACCCGCGTGTGGAACGATGTCCGCGCGCGAACCGTTAATGGCCCGTAGTCAGCTCACCCAACAGAGGGAGTGAAACGATGAAACGCACGTTACTGACACTCTCCGCGTTAGCAGCGCTGGCAGTGGGATCGATGACGGTAGCCAATGCACAAGAGGTGCAGGTGGGACCTGGCGGCGTCGGCGTCGGCCCACGCCACACTTACGATTACGGCGGCGACCGCGGCAATTGCCGCACGATCATCACCCACCACACCAACGACATGGGAAATAGCGTGACCGTTCGCCGGCGCATCTGCGATTAATCCGCTGCAACGCGTAAAGCCGAAGCCCCGGTCCTAGCGGCCGGGGCTTCACTCATTTTAAGACGTGAATCATTTTCAGATGCGGCACGCACTACCGCAGGCCAGATTTGAGGCGGGCCGCGACTACCCTTGCCCGGCCAAGCTTGGTACTATTCTGCATTCGAGAACAAAACGATTGAGGGACTTAACGAATATGCCAAACGTTTACGTAGAGCCGCGCCCGAAGGGCCGCGCCGAGGGCACGCATATCGACGATTATGTGGTCGAAGATCACGCCGACCACGCGCTCGCGACTTTCAAAACGCAGAAGGAAGCGATCGACTGGGCGAAAAAAGAAGGCCACACCCCGCATGTCGCCCGCGTCCGGCACCTCAACGACAAACGGAAGGCCGATCACTGGCGCAAGGTCTAAGCCGGTGAGAAGGCGTTGGACTGACCCGGCAATCCATGCCGAGCGGAGACACATTCAACGTGTCGGCATGGACCACCGGGTCAAGCCTGGTGGTGACAAATAATAAGACGACCGGGACAAAGCCCGCATGACGATGAACTTAGCGAAAATCTCACGCCGCCTTCTTCCCCTTCTCCGCCAGCCCAGCCAGCGCCCGTAAAATGCCGGCGGCGCCGCGCAGGCGCGCTTTCGGCGTTTCCCATTCATCGAAGAACACGACTTTCATGTCCGGGCGAACGCGGGCGCCGGCCGGATGCTTGGCGATGTAGGAAATCAGCCCGTCTGGATTGGCGAAGATATTATCGCGGAAGGAGAGCACCGACCCCTTCGGCCCGACCTCGATCTTCTCCACATTGGCGCGCCGGCACAGCGTCTTGATGGCGACGACCTGCAGCAAATAGTCGACCTCTTCGGGCAGCGGGCCGAAACGGTCCACCAGCTCGGCAGCAAATGCCTCGATTTCGCGGTCGTCCTCGATTTCTGAAAGCCTTCGGTAGAGCCCAAGGCGCACCGGCAGGTCGGTGACATAGTCTTCGGGGATGAGCACCGGCGTGCCGATGGCGATCTGCGGCGACCATTTCTCCGCCAGCGGCGCGCTGATGCCAGCCTTTAGACTCGCGACCGCCTCCTCCAGCATCTCCTGATAAAGCTCGTAGCCAACTTCCTTGATGTGGCCCGATTGCTCCTCGCCGAGCAGATTGCCGGCGCCGCGGATGTCGAGATCGTGGGAGGCAAGCTGGAAGCCGGCACCGAGCGTGTCGAGCGATTGCAGCACTTTGAGCCGCCGCTCGGCATGCGGGGTGATCCTGCGGTTGGCGGGAAGCGTCAGCAGCGCATAGGCGCGCAGCTTGGAGCGGCCGACACGGCCGCGCAGCTGATAGATCTGAGCGAGCCCGAACATGTCGGCGCGGTGCACGATGAGCGTGTTGGCGGTCGGAATATCGAGGCCGGATTCGACGATCGCGGTGGAGAGCAGCACGTCGAACTTGCCGTCATAGAACGCCGACATGACGTCTTCGAGCATGGTCGGCGGCATCTGGCCGTGGGC
>JASHVN010000522.1 GCA_030044555.1 Xanthobacteraceae bacterium
CTGGTGTGGTTTTTGGATTTAAAGTTCCCATTCGAGTTTGCCGCTGGATCTTAGGAACTTCAAACCCACCGCACTAAAAAGTCTGATACGCCTTGCCGGTTTGGCCGCCGACGCGGGAAAAGCCTGCGAGGGCGGGAGCATATTGACGGTCGAGATTGAGTGCCTTGGCATAGGAGCCTGCGGCTTTCTCGTTTTGCCCGAGGCGCTCGTAGGCGAGCCCGCGGCTCGCCCAGGCCTTGGGGTCCCCCGGATTGATCTGGACCGCCTGATCGAGGTCGCTCGCCGCCGCGCTATTGTTGCCGCCCGCGAGATATGACAGCGCGCGCGCAACGAGAGGCTCGGCCCGCCGCGGCCCCAGTCCGATCGCCGTGGAGAAGTCTTCGATAGCGAACTGATGCTGGCCCTGACCCTGGTAAAGCAGGCCACGGCTGTAATAGGCCTCTGAATCGTTGGGGCGCAGCGCGATCGCCTTGTTGAAATCGGCGAGCGCCTGCATGGTCTTGCCCTGCATGCCGTAGGCGATGCCGCGGCCGAGATAGGCCGGCGCGTAGGCCGGCTCCAGCGCCAGCGCCTTGTCGTAATCGGCAACCGCCGAGTCGATCTGCCCGGTGTTCCGGTAGACGAGCCCGCGATTGGCATAGGCCTGGGCGTAATTGGGATCGAGGCTGATCGCTTTGTTGAAATCGGCGAGCGCCTGCTCATTCATCCCCGCCTCGCCATAGGCGGAACCGCGCATGTTGTAGGCCTGCGGGTCGCCGGGATGCTTTTCGATCACCTCGCTGAGCGAAGTCAGGTTGGATTGCGAGGCGCCGTAGAGTGAGTTGTCGTTTTTCTCCGAGACTGTCGGGCTGCCGAGCGTCGCGCAGGCGGCCAGCGTCCACGCGGCAACGAGCGACACGGCGATTGGGCTGATTTTGCGCGCAATCCCCCTATCGGGATTGGCGTTCGCAGGTCCTTTCATTCAACGCCTCACGGCACCCCCGCGCCCCGGCTATTGGAACTTCCGTGCCCCAGTTTTCGTGTCCCAGACGACGTTAGACGATAGTGCACGGGCTTGCCAAAACAATGGCGCGGGCCGAAGCCCGCGCCACGCAGGAAGCCTGAAGCTTTGCCTCTAGCCGAAGCGCGGCGCGCGCGGCGGTCCTCCCGCCCTGCCGCCGGCTCCCGGCCCGACAGGTTTCGGCTTCATTGGCAACAGACCCTCGCGCTGCAAGCGCTTGCGCGCCAGCTTGCGAGCGCGCCGGATCGCTTCCGCCTTCTCTCTGGCTTTTCGTTCCGAGGGTTTTTCGTAGTGGCCGCGGAGCTTCATCTCGCGGAAAATGCCCTCGCGCTGCATCTTTTTCTTCAGCGCCTTGAGGGCCTGGTCGACATTGTTGTCACGAACGAGAACCTGCACGCGTGCTCCTCTTGCAGTGGGTTCATGGAATGAATTGGCGGCATAGCCCTTTGGGCAACGCCAGCTTGGCAGCGCATGTAGCAGAATGGCGCTGAAAAGTCCACACGCGGTGATTTTTTCGCGCCATTACGCGGGAAAGACCTTACGCGGGAAAGCCATCATACGGGAAAGACTTGGGTCACATGCCCCATCTTGCGGCCGGGGCGCACCGCAGCCTTGCCGTAGAGGTGAACCGAGGCGCCGGGAATTGTGAGCCAGCGGGCGAAATCGTCGACCTCGTCGCCGATGAGATTGGTCATTTCCACGCGCCCGTGGCGCATCGGCGTGGCCAGCGGCCAGCCGGCCACAGCCCTGATATGCTGCTCGAACTGCGACACCGATGCGCCATCCAGCGTCCAGTGGCCGGAATTGTGCACCCGCGGCGCGATCTCGTTGACCAGGATGCCGCCGCTGCCGGGCAGCACAAACATCTCCACCGCCAGCACGCCCACATAGGCGAATTTCTGCGCGATCGCCTCGGCGATCCGCTGCGCCTCCTGCGCGGCTTCCGCCGACAAGGAAGCCGGCACCCGCGAGACTTTCAGGATATGGTCGCGATGATCGTTCTCGGTGACGTCGAAACACGCGACAGTGCCGTCATGACCGCGCGCCGCCACGACCGACACTTCGCGCTCAAACGGAACGTAGGCTTCGAGGATGCAGGGCTGCCCGCCGACGCTGCGCCAGGCAGCTTGCGGATCGGTGCCGTTCTTGATCGTTGCCTGGCCTTTGCCGTCATAGCCGTAGCGCCGCGTCTTCAGAATCGCCGGACGGCCGATCCGCGCGATGGCCGCGGCAAGCTCGTCCGCCTGCGCCACATCAGCATATGGAGCGGTGCGGATACCGAGCCCGGCAACGAAATTCTTCTCGGCAAGCCGGTCCTGCGTTGTGGCGAGGATCTGGGGATCGGGCAGCACCGGGACGCGTGCAGCGAGAAAGGTCGCCGTCTCCGCCGGCACGTTCTCAAACTCGTAAGTGACCACGTCGACGTCGGCGGCAAAGCGGTCGAGCGCTTCGGTGTCGGTATAGTCGGCACAGCTCACGCGGTGGACGACATCGAAGGCCGGAGAATCCGGGCTCGGCGCAAAGACGTGGCACTTAAAGCCAAGCCGCGCCGCGGCCAGCGCCAGCATGCGGCCAAGCTGACCGCCGCCGAGAATGCCGATGGTGGCAAGCGGTTGCAGCGCGGTCCCGCTCACGCGCGGGAATCCTTCGGCTCTTCGGCGACGGCTTCGGTCTGGCGCGCACGCCAAGCGTCGACGCGCTTGCTCAGCGCGGGATCGCCCAAGGCGAGGACGCTCGCCGCCAGCAGCGCCGCGTTAATGGCGCCGGCCTGCCCGATCGCCAGCGTGCCGACCGGAACGCCAGGCGGCATCTGCACGATCGAATAGAGCGAATCGAGCCCGGCCAGCGCCTTCGATTCCACCGGCACGCCGAGCACCGGCAGGCTGGTGAGCGCTGCCGTCATGCCCGGCAAGTGCGCCGCCCCGCCGGCCCCGGCGATGATGACCTTGAAACCGGCCGTTTTCGCCCCCTTGGCGAAGGCGTAAAGCCGCTCCGGCGTGCGGTGTGCCGAAACAATGCGCGCCTCGTAGGGCACATCCAGCGCCTCGAGGGTTTCGGCAGCGTGCTTCATGGTCTGCCAGTCGGACTGGCTGCCCATGATAATTGCGACCGATTTAATTGCGACCGATTTCGCTCCCGGCGGCGCCACAGCAAAATTCCCTGACCGAAGGAAGCGGCGAATTATAGGCCCGCGCGTTGGAGTAGCAAGGCGAGAGGCTCGCCTACCCCCAAGAACCGGGGAGAACCGTCGTGAATGGTTATTATTACCTGCCGCTGACGCCGGCTTACTTTGCCATTCTGGTTGCGCTCTTTCTCATCGTGGTCATCCTTTTGGTGTCCACGCTGCGCTACGCCTATTTGAGCCTCGGCGTCAGTTCCTCTACCGCGATGCTGCTGCTGCTCGGCTCCCTGATCGGAAGTTATTTCAACATCACGGTCGCGCACCTGCCGCCGGAACGTCTCATGTCCGACCGGGTCCTCGACTATTACGGGATGTATTGGGTCGTCCCGCACGTGCGCGAACAGAGCACCGCAATCGCCGTCAATGTCGGGGGCGCCGTCATTCCCACCTTGATGTCGCTCTATCTCCTGTTCGCGCGGCGGCTCTGGATCAGGGGGATCATAGCAACGGCGGTCGTCGCTCTTGTTTTGCACTGGCTCGCTCACCCGGTGAAGGGCGTCGGCATCGCGGTGCCGATATTCGTACCCGCCCTGGTCACGGCCGTGGTCGCGCTGCTGCTCGCTGGCGAACACGCGGCCCCCCTCGCCTATATCGCCGGCAGCATGGGCACACTGATTGGCGCCGACCTGACCAACCTCAATCAGGTGCGCGGCCTCGGCGCGCCGGTCGCCTCCATCGGCGGCGCCGGAACGTTCGATGGCATTTTTCTCACCGGCATCCTCGCCGTGCTGCTGGCAAGCCTCTATCATCCCAAGCATCAGGCCCTGCAGCAGCCGCCGTGAACCGCGGGGCGCCGTTGGCGCAGTCGCTCCGGCGGCGCTAAAGCGCGATGATTTGAGGATGAATCGTCATCGCGTTTTAGCTCTTTTTTTGCGCACGATCCCGCGGGTCAAGCCCG
>JASHVN010000523.1 GCA_030044555.1 Xanthobacteraceae bacterium
CGCCGCTCCCCTCCGGCGGGATGAGCGGCGTGCGCGGCAATGGCGTGGGCAGGACCGAGCCGGAGGAGCCCCGCGCGACGGTGACATTCCGGCGCGGGCGCTGATGGCCGGCGGGCATTCGCGCCGCTTGCGCTGACCGCGCATGCGCGGCTCGCTTCGGTGCCTCGGCGCGATGATGGATGGCGCCGCCAAGCCCGGGCGTCATGATCGTATAGGGGTAGCCGGGATAATTCTGCGCCGCCGCCGGTCCTGTCGTGATGAGAAACAGAAAGAAGATCGGCGCCAGATGGCGAAGACAGCGGATGCCCATGAGCTTTGCCCGGTTTGCTGCACCTCTAGCTTAACTTTAACAGCCGGCGAGCGTTCCGAGTCGTCATGCCCGGCCTCTTGCCGGGCATCCACGTCTCAATGCCGCGCCAAACAAAAACGTGCAAAACTAAAGACGCGGATGGCCGGAACAAGTCCGGCCATGACGGTTTCTGTTAAATCCGCTCCACTCGATCAATCCTCCGGCGCCTCCTCGATCGGGTCGTAGCGCGCGGCATCGAGGCCGAGCAAATTCCATGATTGCTGCATATGCGGCGGCAGCGGCGCGGTCGCATCGATGGTGCCGCCGCGCGGATGCGGCACGGCAATGCGGCGGGCGAGCAGGTGCAGCCTGTTCTGCATGCCGCCGGGCAGCTCCCAGTTTTCGCGTGCGAAATATTTCGGATCGCCGACGATGGGATGGCCGATGTGGTTCATGTGTGCGCGGAGCTGATGGGTGCGGCCGGTCACGGGTTTCAGCGAAATCCAGGCGAGCGCCGGTCCCGCGGTTTCCACCACGGCGTAATAAGTCACCGCGTGGCTCGCGCCCTCCTCGCCATGGCGGGCGATGCGCATGATCGATTCATCCTCGCGCTCCTCCTTGGCGAGAAACGTGGAGATGCGGCCTTGGCGCAGCTTCGGCACCCCGGCGACCAGCGCCCAATAGACTTTCCGCGCCGCGCGCGAGCGGAACGTCTTCGCCAAAGCCGCCGCGGCGAACCGCGTCTTGGCAACGAGCAAACAGCCGGCGGTGTCCTTGTCGAGCCGATGCACCAGGCGCGGACGCTGGCCGTGGGCGTCGCGCAAAACCTCGAGCATGCCGTCGAGATGGCGGGTGGTGCCGGAGCCGCCCTGCACCGCAAGCCCCATCGGCTTGTTGATCACCAGCACGTCGGCGTCTTCGTAGAGCGTGATGGATTTCAGAAACGCGCGGGTCTTTTCGTCCGCTTCGTTTCCCGGCGCGCGCGGCTTCGGCTGATCGAGCCGCAGCGGCGGAATACGCACGCTCTGCCCCGCTTCCAGCCGGTTCTTCGGCTGGGTGCGCTTGCCGTTCACCCGCACCTCGCCTTTGCGGATGACGCGCTGGATGTGGGAGAAACTCAGGCCCGGAAATTTCGCTTCAAGAAAACGGTCGACACGCATGCCGGCTTCGTCGGCTGTCACCGGCACGGTTTGGACGGCTGTCGGCATTGAACGCGGCGGCGCGTTCTGTTCCCCGTCTTTCTGAGGTGCGCGCCTCTCAGCGCGTTGACGCGCGTCTTCGCCGCGCAGTGGGCGCGCCTCCCCGTCATCCTGAGGCGCGTGCCCATGAGCGCGTTTACGCGCGTCTTCGACGCGCGATGGGCGCGCCTCGAAGGATGCGGCTCGATCGCGCCCACCATTGCCCTTCGCGGCTCGCTTCGGTCCCATCGCACGTTGCTCGATGGGGTGTCCCTTCGCTCGCTCCTCAGGGTGACGAGCCGAAGGCTGCTGATGCCGCGGCCCGGCCATCTGCTTGCCGCCGCCGGGCTGCCGCGGTCCGCGCGCGCCTCTCAACTTACACCTCGTTCCCGCCGCAGCTTCACCCAGTATTCCAAACGCTTTCTGATCTCGCGCTCAAAGCCGCGCTCGGGCGGATCGTAAAACTTCTGCCGGCCGAGTTTTTCCGGGAAGTAATCCTGACCGGAAAACGCCTCATCGCTGTCGTGATCGTACGCGTAGCCCGCGCCATAGCCCTCGCTCTTCATCAGCTTGGTCGGCGCGTTGAGAATGTGCTTGGGCGGCAGCAGGGAGCCCGCTTCCTTGGCGGTGCGCTTGGCGGCGCCAAAGGCCGTGTAGGCCGCGTTCGATTTCGGCGCGGTGGCAACGTAGATCACGGCCTCGGCGATGGCGAGTTCGCCCTCGGGCGAGCCGAGAAAATCGTAAGCCTCCTTCGCCGCGTTGGCGACGAGGAGCGCCTGCGGATCGGCAAGGCCGATATCCTCCACCGCCATGCGCACGATGCGGCGCGCCAGATAAAGCGGGTCCTCGCCGGCATCGAGCATGCGCGCCAGATAATAGAGCGCCGCGTCGGGATCGGAGCCGCGCACCGATTTGTGCAGCGCGCTGATCAGATTGTAATGGCCGTCCTGCGACTTGTCGTAGATCGGCGCCCGCCGCTGCACCACTTCCTGCAGGCCGCCGGCGTCGAACGTTTCGCCCGCGCGCGCGGCGCGCCACACTTCTTCGGCAAGCGTGAGCGCGGCGCGGCCGTCGCCGTCGGCCATGCGAATGAGCGACGCGCGCGCCTGCGCGTCGAGCGGCAACGTCCTGTTCTCGATCGCCTCGGCGCGGGCGAGCAGCTTTTCGATCGCCGTCCCGTCAAGGGATTTGAACACAAGGACGCGCGCCCGCGACAACAGCGGCGCGATCAGCTCGAAGGAGGGATTTTCCGTGGTGGCGCCAATGAGCACGATGGTGCCGTCTTCCATCACCGGCAGGAAGGAATCCTGCTGGGCGCGGTTGAAGCGGTGAATCTCGTCGACGAAAAGCAGCGTCCCCTGCCCCATCTCGCGCCGCGCCCGCGCCGCGTCGAACACCTTTTTCAGATCGGCGACGCCGGAAAAGATCGCGGAAATCTGCTCGAAATAAAGTTCGGTGGCGTGCGCCAGAAGCCGCGCCACGGTGGTCTTGCCGGTGCCCGGCGGCCCCCAGAAGATCAGCGAGCCGAGGGAGCGCGTGTCGAGCATGCGGCTGAGCGCGCCGTCCGGCCCGAGCAAATGATCCTGCCCGACGACGTCCGCAAGCTGTTGCGGGCGGAGCTTGTCGGCAAGCGGCCGCGGCGCGTCGCGATCGAGACCGGCGGCGGCGAAGAGATTTTGCTGGGAAGCCCGTTTGGCCATTGGGTCAAAAATGGGCGATGCGCGGGGCCGGCGCAAGCTTTTAACCCTTCTCCGAGCCTGCGGAGAAGGTGTCGAGCGGCAGGCTCAGAATCGCGGCAACGCCCCCTCACCCGACCGCCTTCGCTGCGCTTCGGCGGTCGACCTCCCGCCGCAGGGGCACCCCACAAAATTCGCGCAGCGATTTTTGTGGGGACCCCGACGCGGGGAGAGGTGAGAATTACCCCCTGAACATCACCGAAATCTCTTGGTTGCCGCGGCGGATGGTGATGCGCCAGGAGCGGCTGCCGGAACTGGCGATGCGCTCAAGTTCGGTGGAGTGCTCGATCTTTTGGCTGTTGACCGAGACCACGATGTCGCCGGGCTGAAAGCCGATCGACTGCGCGGTGGAGCCATCCGCCACGGCGGTGATGACGACGCCTGCCGCCTGCGGATCGAGCCGCAACTCATCGGCCAGAGCCGGAGACAGGTTCGCTACCGTGGCGCCGCTGAACGGCGACGAGGATTTGATCTCCACCTCATCGCGCGGCGTGTCGGGCAACGGCTGCAGCGCCACCGGCACGACCATTTGGCGGCCTTGGCGCATGAGGCCGATCTGCGCCGTGCCGCCGAGCGGCTTGGTGGCAAAGCGGTAATCGAAGGCGTTGGGGTCCTCGACCGTAACGCCGTCGACACTGACGACGAGGTCGCCGACCTTGATCCCGGCATGCGCCGCCGGACTGTCGGCAACGACGCTCGACACCAGCGCGCCGGTTGGCACCTTGAGCCCGAGACTGTCGGCGATATCGGGCGTGACCTCCTGCAGCTTGGCGCCGAACCATGGCCGGCGGACCGAATGGCTGCCGGCCTCGGCCGAGGCGACCACGACGCGCACCAGGTTGGCCGGAATGGCAAAGCCGATGCCCTCCGATCCGCCCGAGGACGAGGCGATCGCGCTGTTGATGCCGACCAGGTGGCCGCTCATGTCGACCAGCGCGCCGCCGGAATTGCCCGGGTTGATCGGAGCGTCGGTCTGAATGAAGAATTGATAATCGGAGGTGCCGACCTGGGTGCGCGCCAGCGCCGAGACGATGCCGTGCGTCACCGTCTGTCCGACGCCGAACGGATCGCCGATCGCCAAAACAACGTCGCCGACCTGCAGCTTGTCGGAATCGCCGAACTCGAGCGTGGGAAAGCGCTCATGCGCGCCCTTGATGCGCAAGACCGCAAGATCGCTGCGCTCATCCTTGAGCACGATGTCGGCGTCGAACTCGCGCTTGTCGGAGAGCGCGACCTTCACTTGGCTGGCGCCGCGGATGACGTGAAAATTGGTGACGATGAGGCCGGACGGGTCGACGAGCACGCCGGAGCCGAGCGACCGCTCCACCTGGCGGCGGGGGATGCCGCCGAAGAACTGGCGGAAGAACGGATCGGCGAGAAACGGATTCTGATTTTCGACGATGTGCTGGGCGTAAACGTTTACCACGGCGGGCGCCACGTGCTTGACGATCGGCGCGAATGAATATTCGAGCTGGGCAAACGAGCTCGGAACCTGCCGCTCCTGGGCGGTCAGCGAACTTGAGGTCACGGCCAGCCCCAACAGCACGGCGCCGGCAAGGGTGGTAACAAGGGTCATAGATCGTCGAAGCATCGATCCTCCGAGCCGCATTCCTGGACCTTGATCCAATTCGATCGGATCAAGGTCTGGATCTTCCTTTGAGCATGATCTTGTCCGAAACCCGGTTTCCACCCTCGGATCACGTTCGAGGGCAAGCTTTTCGGGATCATGCTCCAGCGTTTCGCGCCGGTCATGCCGGCCTGTTCCAAGGCGATTGGATGGCAGTTGTGGCCGATCCAAGGCCAACAATCCATGGGCCAAAATGCCCAATGGCGCCTTATACCGCGCCGGGATCTTCAGCCGCGTTTTCAGGCCTTGTTTCCGGCCTTGTTTCAAGCCTTGTTTCAGATCTTGGCAGCACCGGCCGCAATCCGCGCCGCGGCGCGGCGCCCTGCCATCCGATGGATCGCAATGCCGGCCGCCACCCCTATGGCCAGCGCCGCCAGCGCCACGAGCGGCCGATACCATAGCCAGGCAAAGGCGATCACGATGCCGGCGGCGAGCATCGTAAACGCCAGCGCCACGAGCCCGGCGCCGGCGCCGAGGACGCTGCCGATCAGCGGGACGATGTCGGCGACAACGACGAGCGGCCGCAACACGAAAAAGGCGCCGAACCACATCACCATTATGCCGACAAGCCGAAGGACCCAGGTCAGGATCATGTTCTCGCGCTCGGCTTGCTTGAACATATCGGCAGCGGGCTGCAGGCCCAAAGCCGCCATTAACAGACGATCGCCAGCCTTGGTCTGATATTGGGTAATTCCGGATCCTGCCTGCCGGCCGATGGCGCTCACCGGGCCGAGCGCGGCGTACACGTAGGATATCCGGTAGTCGCCGACCTGCGGGCTGTTGGGGCCGGCGCCGATGTAGATATTTCCGTCGACGATCTGCGCGTTCGCGTTTGTCGCCTTGAGGGCGTCCGCGGTCTGTGGATCGAGCTGCAATTGTGTGCGCGCGGGCAAAAGCGTGAGCAAAGCCGCATCGAGCCGGAAATCGCCGAGCGTGGCATCGGTCGCGGTCAGGCTGAGACGGTCATACTGCTTCTGCGGGTTGGCATGCCCCTCTGGATGCCGGAAGTTCTGCGAGTCGATGGCGCGATCCGACCATATCCTCTTGTAGGTATAGGTCGTCACCGTCTGTTCCGACCCGCCAATCGATTTGCGGGTTTCCTGGTGCTTCTCCTCCTGCCACTGGTACATGTCGGCGACGCGCACCAGATGCAGCGCGACGGTCGAGACGCCGAAGGTGCGGTCGGTGACCGGAGCCTTGGCCTTGGCGTCACCGCTGATGTGGATGAGCTTGCCGTCGTTGCCCGGGTCGATCGGGGCGGGCGCCACGTCGACCACCATATGGCTGCCTTCGCTGAGCGAGCGCTCCGTCTGCACCGCGCGCCCCTCGTTCCAGAACAAGAGGATGATCGCGGCGATCACAAACACGATGCCGAGCAGAACGCCGATGATCGACTGGGCGATCCGCGACAGCCACGACGTTGAAGTCGTTTCGACAAAACTATCCGGCATGGCAAGCCCCCCTTGCGCGGCCGATGTTTTCAGAGTCAGGGCGTCAGACTAAGAGTCAGGGCGTTAGACTAGATTTTCTTTTGAGCATGATCCCTCGGGTCAAGCCCGAGGGCATGCTTATCCGGAAACCGGTTTCCACCCTCGGATCAAGTCCGAGGGCAAGCTTTTCGGGATCGTGCTCTGGCAATATCCGACTTGGCACGGCGTCGTCATTGCGAGGAGCCCGAAGGGCGACGAAGCAATCCAAAGTCCCAGTTCTCTGGATCGTTTCGCTTAGCCTGTCATCGGACCGCGCGACTTCGCGCAGGTCCGTTGGCTCGCAATGACGATTCAATTTGATCGGACTCCGCGCTAATCCTTCGCCGGCACCGTCCGCAGCCAGGCGATGAGGTCGTCAAGGTCGGCATCGGTCATGTGCGCGTAATACTGATATCCCATCGGCGGACTGAGCTTATGGCCGTCCTTGTCGATGCCTTGGGTGAGTGCGCGCCTGATCTCGGCATCGGTCCATGCGCCAAGGCCTTTGCTCTTGCTCGAGGTGATATTGCGCGAGACCGAAAGGCCCCATGGGCCGGGGAATTGCTGACCGCCCGCGCCCATGCGGTTCTGCAAGTCCAGCTCGCCTTTCTCGCGCGGCGTGTGGCACTCCATGCAATGGCCGATGGTGGCGAGATAGAAGCCGCGCTTGATCTTGTCCGTGAGCTCAGCCGGGTCGATCGGCTTCTTAGCCCACGGGACGTCTTCCTGTTTGATCGCGATCTTGTAGATCGGATTCGGCACCTTGTTGCTCACCGGCTTGACGCTCTGGATATACATCACGATCGCATC
>JASHVN010000524.1 GCA_030044555.1 Xanthobacteraceae bacterium
ACCAACGCGGATTTAGAAAACATCATTTCTTCCACGGATTTGCGGTATCCGGCGATCCAGCTCGCCAAGAACGGCAGCTACCTCCCGGCCGAGGCATATACCCGGCATATCAAGCACGGCAGCGAATCCTTCGTCGGCGTGCCCGATCTCCAGCAAATTCAATCCGAATACCGCTCGGGCGCGACCGTGGTGCTGCCGGCGCTGCAGCGGACCTGGCAGCCGTTGCGTCATCTGTGCGCGGCGCTGGAAGACAAAATTAGCCATCCCGTCCATGCCAATGCGTATCTCACGCCTGGAGACTCGCCGGGATTCACGCCGCACTACGACACTCATGAGGTCCTTGTTCTGCAGATCGCAGGCACCAAGCGGTGGCGCGTGTTCCAGCCGCCAACGCCGCTGCCACACCGCAGCCAACAGTTTACGCCTGTCGGTTTTGCTTTGCCGCCGCCGCTTCTCGAGTTGGAGTTAAAGCCGGGCGACCTTTTGTATCTGCCACGCGGCTTTGTGCACGCCGCGCACACCTCGAATGGCCACTCGGCGCACATCACCATCGGTATAACTGTCTATACCTGGGTCGAACTCATTGGCGAACTAGCCAATGCGGCCAAGGAAATGGCTACCCTGCGTGCCGCGCTGCCGCCCGGTTTCGCCTTGCGCGAGGAACTCAAAACAACGCTGCGACAAAACCTTATGCAATGCCTGGATCTGTTACGTGACAAGGTTGACGCCGAGCGATTGATCGACGGCTTCTTGCAGAAGGTCTCCTCCGCCCGTGTTCGTCCACACGAAACGTTCGACTCTGATGCAACCGTGATCGGTTTGCAGACACAGCTAAAGACGCCGCAAGCCGATTGTTACCGCATCGCAACCGAACAGCGCGGCATCGTCTTGGAGTTTCGGGACAAAAAATTCGTGCTTCCCGAAAAGATCCGAGTGACTATCGACGAGATGTGCAAAAGGCAGTCGTTTCGACCGGGCGACCTGTCCGGTCCGCTCGACAACGAGGGGAAGCTGACCTTGGCACGATACCTCCACGGCGAGGGCTTCTTGTCGCTGGCGGATTGACAGTCGGTGATCGAACCCCAACGCATCGGCCGTTATCTGAGTGTCGACGAAACGGGGCATCTCAAACCCGACCTCGCTGTCGATCGAATCGGGGAGGTCTGGAAGCCGCTTGTTGCATTCGTAACCGATGTCTTGATGAACCGGCACGGTGTCCGCTCGGTATATCTGCGCGGTTCAATCCCGCGAGGATTGGCGATTGAAAATGTTTCCGATGCCGATTTTATGTACCTATCCGACATCAACTTCGACCGGGCCGACGCCAAATTGGAACAGGCCGCGCAAGCTCAATTTCCGTTTGTGAAGGGACTTGAACTCTCTCGGCTGGATCGAGCGACTCTCGAAATGGTCCGATCGCCTCAGCGGCGGCCATATTTTCAAATGCTGCTCAAGACGCAATGTCTGCTCTTCGCTGGAGACGACTTCGTCAGGGATATTGCGCCATTTCGGATCGGTCCTGAATTGGTCAGTCACGTGTTTTGGTTGCAGGGCGAGTATTCGCGATTGCCGAAATTGTTGGAAGAAGGCTGCAAGAGCGGCGAACAACAGGCCATGCACCAATGGTTCTCGCGGAGAATTGTGCGCTCTGGTCTTGAAATCACGATGGCCCGAAGCGGTCGCTTTACGCGCGATCTTTATCTTTGCTACGAACAATTTGCGACATTTTACCCGGACCGAGCCGAGGAAATGTTTGGTGTGTTGGTCAATTGCCTGAAAGGCGGCGAGAGCCCGCTGCAATACGGAGAATTAGTAGCGTTTTTGGCGCGCGAGGGTGCGGGCCTTAACGCTGCTGCATTTGGACAGTGAAAACAATTGGGGGAGCCGCCGATCGTTGGGCGTGCCGGTTCGGTCACCTTGCCGCAGATTGGCGCGATCAACGAGTGTGTGCGGATGCACCAATCGCAACTGCAAAACGATAAGGACGAAGGTTTGCAGGTTGTGTCCCTTCGCGTGAACTCGCGAGAGCCTAATCCCTCAACGACCGGCAGCGGCCTGATCGTTCCACCACGAGGCTATCTTGGCGAAATCGGCCACGCCATCGATAGTCGTCGTGACGCCGCTGCGCGTGATCAAGAGCGTGCGCGGGATATCGCCCTGCCAATGCGGATCGATTTCAAAGCGCAGCCTTTCGACGAAGTCGTCGTCGAACATCCAATTCTCGGCCGAGCCAAGTCCACTTTTTGCGAGCATGGATTTGACCGCCGCCTCGTCATTGGGAACCAGATCGGCGTCGACGGTCACCAGCGGAAGATTGGGATGCTGTTGGAGGAAGTGCCCCCATTCCGGCATCTCTGTGCGGCACGGGCCGCAGGTCACACCCCAGAAGTGCACGACGAGCGGTTGACCGGCATGGGTCTCGCGCAGCTGCTTCCAGGAGCCGCGCACGAACGCATGCACGTCGTTTGCGGCTGAAGATGTGCTTATTGTCGGCGCGACCAGAAGACCCAGCAGGGCGAGAGCGAACCATCGTTTCATTGCGTATCCTCCAAGGCGATAAGCCGATATCCCTCCGCGTGCGTGTGCCAAGAAAGGAAAACGTGCCCGCCGTCGCTGACTAGGAGTGGATGATCTGAAGAGTCGTTCGTCTGCGCGACGACTGTCGGCGGGGTCCAAGTCCGGCCGTCGTCGTGCGACGTCATTAGCGAAACGGTCGTGACTTCACCATCGAACTCCTTCCACACAAGCCATAATGTCCGGCCAGCCGCGAGCAGGTACGGCCGCGCCGGGTTGTGCGCCGGGTTGCCGATCGGCCTCGGCGAGGCGAAGCTGCGGCCGCCATCCGAAGATGAGGCATAAAACAGTCCCTGGCGAGCGCTTCCTTCCGTGAACCAGGCAACGTGATAGGTCCCGTTCGGCGATATCGCAAGCGTCGGCCCCTGGTGCGGACACACGTCGGTCTTCCAATCATCGACGCTGACGCGATGGATCTGGCCTGGCGTCTGCGGATTAAGAAAAGTCATGACGGCATGATCGCGCACCGTGCCGCCGAACACGTTGCGAAACGCGACCACAGGCCGGCCTGGACCAGCAAAGCCGACACCAAGCCGGCAGCATTCACAGGTGTTGTCCTGGGCAATTTTTGCTGCGGTAAACGTCGCCCCGTGATCGTTCGACC
>JASHVN010000525.1 GCA_030044555.1 Xanthobacteraceae bacterium
GTCGATCCGGCCGCCTACGTGGATTCCAACCTGGTCGGCTTTGCCAACATTCTCGAAGGATGCCGCCACGCGTAGTGCCGACACCTCGTCTATGCGTCCTCGTCCTCGGTCTATGGCGCCAATACCCGCATGCCGCTGCGCACGACCGACCGTGTTGACGAGCCGTTGAGTCTTTACGGCGCGACCAAAAGATCCAATGAGCTCATGGCCTACGCTTATTCCCATCTGTTTGCGGTGCCGGTGACGGGCTTGCGCTTTTTTACCGTCTACGGGCCGTGGGGACGTCCCGATATGGCTGTGTGGTTGTTCACCCAGGCGATTTTCGACGGCCGGCCGTTGCGCCTGTTTAATTCAGGTCGCATGAGTCGCGATTTCACCTATATCGACGACGTCGTGGAAGCCGTGGTGCGGCTCATTCCGTCGCCGCCCAATGTTGACGCAGCCGCGCCGGCGACGCCGGCGTCTCGCATCTACAATGTCGGCAACAGTCAGCCCGTCGAGGTCGGCGAATTGGCGAATCTTCTGGAAAAAATCATCGGCCGGCCCGCCAAACGCGAACTGCTGCCGATGCGTTCGATCGACGTTCTGGAGACCTTCGCCGACAGCTCCGATCTTGAACGCGCCGTCTCATTTGCACCGCGGACGGCGATTGCCGACGGATTGCGGGCGTTTGTCGATTGGTTCCGCCAATATCATTGCCGCGAAAATTGACGGAACAATCGCCGGCCGCGGTGGCCGGCGGATGGCATGCTCCGCCGCTAAAAGCCTGTTCTTGCAGGTTTTTGCACGACGGTTGGCTTGACTCCCGCAGTCGCTGCGATTCATTCAGAATTGCACGCTAGATTGCGGTCGCGTCCGGTACGATAGCGGCCGGCAAAGACAGGGCGCCCCATGGCCACTCCCATCGTTCCCCTGATCATGTGCGGCGGCGCCGGCACAAGGCTTTGGCCGGCCTCACGCGAGAACAGGCCCAAGCAGTTTCTGCCGCTGTTCGGTCGCTATTCGACTTTTCAGGAAACCGTCCGTCGTGTTTCCGATCCGGCGCTGTTCGGGCGGCCGATTATCGTCACCAATAACCAGTACCGCTTTCTCGTCGCCGAAGAGCTCGCCGCCATCGGTGTGCAGGCCGATATCTTGCTCGAGCCGATGCGCCGCGATTCCGGCCCTGCGATCGTTGCCGGTACTCTGTTTGCCCGCGATCGCGACCGCGACTGTATCGTGGTGGCGCTCGCCGCCGACCACGTCGTCACCGAGCCGGCCGCCTTCGCGGCCGCCTGCGAGGCGGGAGCGCGAGCCGCCGCCGAAGACCATATCGTTACGTTCGGGGTGCGTCCGACGCGGCCCGCGACCGAGTATGGCTATATCCGCGCCGGTGCCGCGATCGGATCTGATGTATTGGCTATTGCGCAATTCGTTGAAAAGCCCGATGCGGCCACTGCGCAGCGTTACATCGCTGAAGGCTATTTGTGGAATTCGGGAAATTTTCTGTTCCGTGCCGAGTTGCTGCTGGAAGAATACCAATCCTTCGAGCCGGACAGTGCCGGCGCGATCGCGAAAGCGGTTGCATCGGCTGGACGCGATCTCGACTTCATCACCCTTGATGCCGAAGCGTTTGCATCCGCCGCGGCGAAATCGATCGATTATGCGGTGATGGAGCGGACCACGCATGCGGCCGTCATGCCGGTTTCCTACGGCTGGTCGGACGTCGGCTCGTGGCAAGCGGTGTGGGAATTGTCGCCGCGCGATACGGTGGGAAATGCCGCGCAGGGTTCGGCGTTCTTCGTCGACGCCAGCGGCTGCTATGTCGCCGCCGAGAAGCAACTCGTGGCCGTGCACGGTCTGCGAGATGTGGCCGTGGTAGCGACGGCGGATGCCGTGCTGGTGGCGCGGCGTGAGGATGCCGACGGGCTTCGCCGCGTCGTCGCGAAGCTTAAGGACGTGGCTCCCGCGGTGACGCAGGATCACCTCAAGGTCCATCGCCCCTGGGGTTCCTATCAATCGCTCGATGAGGGTGACCGTTTTCAGGTCAAACGCATCGTGGTCAAGCAGGGCGGGCGATTGTCGCTGCAGCTGCATCATCACCGCGCCGAGCATTGGGTGATCGTGCGCGGCACGGCGCGCGTCACGGTCGGCGACGAGGTCAAGATCCTGCACGAGAACGAATCGATCTACGTTCCGATCGGCGCCCGCCACCGCCTGGAAAATCCCGGCAAGATCGATCTCGAGCTGATCGAGGTGCAGACCGGCTCCTATCTCGGCGAAGACGACATCGTGCGCCTCGAAGACGACTATCACCGGGGCTGATCGGGCGGCGGTTACAGTATGATCCCGAAAAGCTTGCCCTCGGACTTGATCCGGCGTGGGTACCGGTTTTCGGAAAAGATCATGCTCCAATAATGAGCTTGGTGGCACGCAAGTTGCTCGGGCGGTCTCGGAGCCGTTCGCGTCACGGCAGCCAGCCTTGAGCTTGCGGCCCGCTCGGCCACGTCGAACGTCGTCGTTGCCATGCGAATCGGCAGTCCCGTAAGCCTCGGAAGCAAAAAGTGTTCGAGTTCTGTTAAAGGCCGGGTCGCCAGCGGCTGCGAGCCGTGCTAAGTGTGACAGCAGGGCGACGCTGACGAGTCCTTGTTGGGCGAGGGTAAGGGTTTCCAAAGTGGCGGGGAATGAGGGGTTGCGAATTGGGGTTGTGGGCGTCGGCGTCATGGGGTCAAACCATGCGCGGGTGCTTTCCGATATGGCCGGCGTCGAGCTCGTTGGAGTTGCCGATCCGGACCGCAAGCAACGGGATTTTGTTGCAGGCATGCTGGGTTGCGAAGTGGTCGGCGATGTCGACGCGCTCTTTGGCCTCGGTGTGAATGCCGTCACGATCGCGGCGCCGACCCATCTGCATCATGACATTGCGCTCAAATGCATCGGCCAGGGGATCGATGTCCTGGTCGAAAAGCCGATTGCCTCAACGGTCGAGGAGGGGCGCGCCATCGTTGCCGCCGCCCGGCGCGCCGGTGTCACGCTCATGGCGGGACATGTCGAGCGCTTCAATCCCGCGGTTCAATCGATCAAGCGCGCGATCAAGGATCAGGACATTCTCTCGATTGCCATTACGCGGGTCGGACCGTTTCCGCCGCGCATGTCGAATGTCGGCGTCGTCATCGATCTCGGCGTGCACGATATCGACCTCATTCGCTGGTTCACCGAGTCCGAGATCGTGGAAATCCAGCCGCAAACGTCGAGCGCGGTCGCTGAGCGCGAGGACATCGCGCTGCTTCAGTTCCGCACCGCCTCGGGCGTGCTGGCGCACATCAACACCAACTGGCTTACGCCGTTTAAGGCCCGCAACATCCATATCGCCACGCGCGACAAGTATTTGATCGGTGATCTGCTGACCCTGCAGGTCACCGAATGCTTCGGCTTCCAGCCGGACGGCAGCTATTCGATGCGGCATTTGTCGGTCGGTTATGCCGAGCCGCTGCGCGCCGAGCTTATGGCCTTCGTCAATGCCATCCGCAGCGGCGAGCAGCCGGCCGTGACCGGCGAGGAGGCCGTCGCCAGCCTGGAAATTGCCATTCGTTGCCTCGATGCCCGCGCGCCGCAGGCGGCCGTGCTGCAGCGCAAGGGGCCGCGCCGCGTCGCCGGCTAGCCATGAATCAGCACGCACGTCCGGACACGAGTCCGATCCCATTCATCGACGTCGCCGCACAGCGCCGCCGGCTCGGCTGCGCCGTCGACGACGCGGTCGCGCGCGTCCTCGCGCACTGTCAATTTATCCAAGGGCCGGAGGTGCGCGCGCTCGAAGCGGAGCTCGCCGCTTTCGGCGGCGCGCGTCACGCCATCGCCTGCTCGAGTGGAACCGATGCGCTTTTGCTCGCGCTGATGGCCTGGGATGTCGGGCCCGGCGATGCGGTGATCTGCCCCTCGTTCACCTTCTGCGCCACCGCCGAGGTGGTGGCGCTGCTGCGCGCGACCCCCATCATGGCCGACGTGCAGACGGATACTTTCAATCTCGATGCCGACAACCTGCAGCGCGCCATAGCCACGGCGAAGCGGCTTGGGCTCAAACCGAAAGCCGTCATTCCGGTCGACCTGTTCGGGCTGCCGGCCGACCACGATGCGATTGCCGCCATTGCGATCGAGCACGGTCTCTTCGTGCTCGACGACGCAGCGCAGGCCTTTGGCGCAACGTACCGGGGCAGAAAACTCGGCGCACTCGCCACCGCAACGGCAACCAGCTTTTTCCCGGCAAAGCCGCTCGGCTGCTATGGCGACGGCGGCGCGGTCTTCACCGATGACGACGCGCTTGCGGCCCGCATTAAGAGTCTGCGCGTGCACGGCGAGGGCGTCGACAAGTACGATGCGGTGCGCATCGGCATGACCGGCCGGCTCGATTCCATCCAGGCCGCAATTCTGCTCGAAAAGCTCAAAATCTTCCCCGACGAAATAGTGGCGCGCGATCGGGTGGCGGCCCGCTACAGCGAAGCCCTTGCCGAGGTGGCGACGGTGCCGCGCGTCGGCAACGAATCGACCTCGGTATGGGCGCAATACACAATCCGGCTCGCCCCTGGCCGGCGTGATGGCCTCGCGGCGGCGCTCAAGGCGCAAGGCATCCCGACCGCGATTTATTACGCCAAGCCGCTGCATCGGCAGGAGGCCTATCGCGCCTTCCCGGTGGCCGACGGCGGCGCGCCGGTCAGCGAGCGGCTTGCCGAGGAAGTGATCAGCTTGCCAATGCACGCTTATCTTGAGGCGCCGGTGCAGGACCGCATCATCGCCGCGGTCCGCGGCGCGCTTAAGGAATAAGCTTCCTTACCCACCTCCCGCCGAACGGGCCGGTGGAGTAACAAGGCGGCAATGCTCAACAAGATTCTCACCGTCGGCGGCTATACGCTGCTCTCGCGTCTGACCGGCTTTATTCGCGACATCATGCTCGCGGCGATCCTCGGCGCCGGGCCGGTGGCCGATGCCTTTTTCGTTTCCTTCAGGCTGCCCAATCATTTCCGCGCCATTTTTGCCGAAGGGGCGTTCAACGCGGCGTTCATCCCGGCCTACGCGCGCATTCGCACCCAGGAGGGGCCACAAGCGGCGAAGACGTTCGGCGACCGGATCTTCACGCTTCTGGTCGCGACCCAGCTGGTGCTGCTGGTGCTCGCGCTCGTGTTCACGCCGCAGGCGATCGAACTCTTGGCGCCGGGCTTTTCCCACGAGCCGCGGCAATTCGCGCTCGCGGTTTCGCTGACGCGCATCACGTTCCCTTACCTGTTGCTGATCACGCTGGTGACCTTGTGGGGCGGCATCCTGAACGCGCTGCATCGCTTCGCCGCTCCGGCCGGAGCGCCGATTCTGCTTAATCTGGCGATGATCGCGACGCTGGCGCTGGCATTCTACTTTCCGAGCGCAGCCTACGCGGCGGCCTGGGGCGTGCTGATTTCGGGTGTGCTGCAGGCGATGCTGGTCGGCGGCGACACGCTCTACGCCGGCGCCATGACCTGGTTCCGCAGGTTGCGCTGGGACAACGATGTGCGGCGCTTCTTTGCGGCTCTGGGCCCGGCGACGATCGGTTCGGCCGGCACGCAGCTTTCGCTGTTCGCCGACACCATCATCGCGAGCTTTCTCTCGGCCGGTGCCATCTCGGCGCTCTATTACGCCGACCGCATCGACCAACTCCCGATCGGCGTGATCGGCATCGCCGTCGGTACGGTCCTGCTGCCGGAGATGACACACCGGCTCGCCGCCGGCGACGAATCAGGAGCGCGCTCGGCGCAGAACCGGGCGATCGAGTTCGCACTCCTGCTCGGCATTCCGTGCGTCGTGGCGTTCCTGGTCATGCCCGATACGATCATGCGCGGCCTGTTCATGCGCGGCCGCTTCAATGCTGCAGATGCGCACGCCGCGGCGATGACGCTCATGGCCTATACGATCGGCCTTGTCCCCTTCGTGCTCATCCGCAGCGTGGTGGCGCCGTTTTACGCCCGCGGCGATACGGCGACGCCGGTCAAGGCGGCGCTGACCGGAACCGCCGTCAACATCGTTCTCAAGGTTGCGCTGATGGGATCGCTGGCGCAGGTCGGGCTCGCGCTGGCGACCTCGATCGGCGCCTGGATCAATTTTGTCCTGGTGCTGTGGCTGGCGGCTCGCGCGGGCTTCATCGCCGCCGACAGGGAGCTTAAATCCTCGCTTGCCAAGCTCACCGCTGTCGGGATCGCCATGGCGCTCGTGCTGTTGCTGGCGACGCCGATTGTCACGGCGCTGTTGTCGTCGTTGTCCAGATTCCGCAACGAATCGGAACTTCTGGTGCTGGCGGCGATCGGCGGCGGCTTTTACGGCCTGCTGGTTTTGGTCCTGTTTGGACGGCGCTGGCTTTCGCTGCTACGCAGAGGCACCAAAAGCACATCCGGTGAGCCGTCCGCGCCGTCCGCGGACGCGGTCTGAACCGGAACGGGGATATTTTGCAATGCGCGTAAGCATGATCGGTGCCGGCTATGTCGGCCTTGTCTCCGGCGCCTGCTTCGCCGATTTCGGCCATCACGTCACCTGCATCGACAAAAATGACGGCCGTATCGCCGCGCTCAACAAAGGTGAAATCCCGATCTACGAGCCGGGCCTTGCCGATCTCGTCGAAGCCAACGTGCGCGGCGGCCGGCTGGAATTTGCCGCCGAGGTGGCGAGCGTCGCCAAAGCCGACGCCGTATTCATCGCCGTCGGCACGCCATCGCGCCGCGGCGATGGCTATGCAGATTTGAGTTTCGTCTACGAGGCGGTCGGCGAGATCGCACCGTTTCTTGCCGTGGGCGCGGTCATTGTCACCAAATCGACGGTTCCGGTCGGCACCGGCGACGAGATCGAACGTATCCTGCGCGAGCGGCGGCCCGACGTTGATCTGCAAGTCGTCTCCAACCCGGAATTCCTGCGTGAAGGCGCGGCGATTCAAGATTTCAAACACCCGGATCGGATCGTGGTCGGCACCAACGATGCGCGGGCGCGAACCGTGCTCGCGGAAATCTATCGGCCGCTTTATCTGAATGCGGCGCCGATCCTCTACGTCAGCCGGCGCACCGCCGAGTTGATCAAATACGCCTCGAACGCGTTCCTCGCCACCAAGATCACCTTTATCAATGAAATCGCCGACCTGTGTGAGCAGGTCGGCGCCGACGTGCAGGACGTGGCGCGCGGCATGGGGCTCGACAACCGCATTGGCGGAAAATTCCTGCATCCGGGCCCTGGCTTCGGTGGCTCCTGCTTTCCCAAGGACACCACGGCGCTCCTTAAAACCGCGCAGGATCATGGTATCGCACTGCGTATCGTGGAGGCTGTGTCGGCGGTGAACGATCAGCGCAAGCGCGCCATGGCGCGCAAAGTCGTCGCCGCACTCGACGGCTCGCTGCGCGGCAAGACCATCGCTGTGCTCGGGCTCGCCTTCAAACCGAACACCGACGATACGCGTGACTCGCCGGCGATCCCGCTGATCACGGCGCTGCAAGATCTTGGCGCCCGTGTGCGCGCCTATGATCCGGCCGCCATGGAGCAGGCAAAGCCGGCATTGTCCGCAGTGAACTATTGCGGCAGCGCCTATGCGGCTGCCGACGGCGCCGACGCTCTGGTGATCGCCACCGAGTGGGAGCAATTCCGCGCCCTTGATCTCGCCCGGCTCAAAAGCGTCATGGCCCAGCCTGTGATCGTCGACCTGCGCAACATCTATCGCGCCGACGAGATGCAGCGGGCGGGGTTTCGCTACGGGGCGATCGGACGGGCAGGGGTGGACTAGCCTCGTCCGGGGCGCACCCGTTCAGGCGCCTGGTCGCCGCATCGGCGCGGCGAGGTAGCAGCCGAACTCCCTGGCGAAGTCCACGGAGACGCGGGCATGAACGCGCCCCTGGCGATCCAGGAATCCTGCCTGGTCGTCCAACGGCACCACGGCGCCGTGCCAGATGTTCGGATGGATGTAGAGTCCGCGCTTGCCGCCGCAGCGGAATGTGACGAAGCTCTCCGGTTTCACATGGTCACCCGGCAAGGCCAGCGGGACCACGAACGTCTGACCATCGAGCGGGTAAAACAGCTGACCGCCATCGGGATGATAGTTGGCGCGCCAGATCAGGGCGCGGTGGCGCATTCTGCCCGGCTGATCGGTCTCCACTGCCTGCTCCGGCCAATTGCTCCAGCCGAACAGATAGCTGTCGCCGACGGCATTGTTCCTTGCGTAAAGGACTTCGCCCTTCCACCAGAATTCGAAAAGTCCTTCGGTGACGCCGCCCTGGTCACCGGAGTTCTTGTCGACCTGGCGCCAGCCTTGCGCCGGCCAACGGACGATTTCGATGGGAAACGTCTTCGGGTCGTCAACCAGGCAACCATAACCCTTGAGCGTCTCATCTGTTGCATCGACGAGCGGCGTCTCGTGCGCGTTGCGGACGCCTGTTGTCTGCACGTAGGCGATTTCGGCCGGATCAAAGTCCATGACGATACCGATATGGCGATACGGATATGGGGACACGAGTGTGAATGTTCGGATCGAGCCAGCGAAGACCGCAACTTAGAAGCGCGAATTACAGCTGTGCGACAAGGAGACGACAGTGAACGGCTCGCTGCGATGCCCGCGCTGCGTCGTGCATTCAGAGCCGCTGCCCGGGGTCGTTGGTGTGGGTTTGAGCCATAGATGGCCGGTTGACGGCCCGGCGCGGTTTTCTGACAATCGTCGCGTCTTGAGGGCTGCAATGGGACGCGAATTCGGTATCGGGGCACGGCTGCCACGGCTCGAGGATGCGCGATTTCTCGAAGGGCGCGGCCAGTTTTGTGCCGACATCGCTTTCCCGGGAATGCTGCATGCGGCGTTTGTGCGCTCGCCGCACGCCCATGCCCGCATCGTCGCGGTGCGCAAGCCGCAGGGCTTTGAGAAGAACATCTATCACGCCGGCGATCTGACCGGGGTCGGCCGCATGCGTTCGACCGCCAAGTTGCCAGGATTTAAGCCCTCGGATTGGCCGATCCTTGCCGCCGCAAAGGTGCGGCACGTCGGCGAGCCGCTGGCAATGGCGCTCGCCGCCACGGCCGCCGAAGCCGAAGACCTCGCCGCGGCCGTGGAGGTGGAATACGAGCCGCTGCCGCCGGTAGTGACGATGGCAGAGGCGTTGCAGAAAGCCCCGCCCTTTGTTCATGACGAATGGGGCGACAACGTCCTGGTCGATATCAAAATGGAGGCCGGCGATCTCGCCGCCGCCAAGGCGGCAGCGGCGCACGTGGTCGAGCGCAGCTTTCGCATGAACCGCATGCATCCGCTGCCGCTCGAAGGCCGCGCCTGCGTTGCCGCCCTTGACAGCCGGCTCGACGAACTCGTCGTCTATGTCGCGCACCAATTGCCGGTGCCGCTGCAGATCGGGTTGGCGCAGGTTCTGGGCCTCAGCCAGAGGCGGTTGCGCGTGGTGGTGCCCGACGTCGGCGCCTCATTCGGCCTGAAAACTTATGTCGAAAGCGAAACCGTATGCGTCGCCTGGGCGGCGCTGAAACTGCGGCGGCCGGTGCGCTGGATTCAGGATCGCCACGAATCGCTCGTTTGCGACGCCACCTGCCGCGACTATCAATGCAAGATCACCGGCTATGCGAACGCCGATGGCCGCGTGCTCGCGCTCGACTGTGAGGTGATCGTCGATTCGGGCGCCTACTCGCCGTGGCCTTGGCCTGCCGGCATTGAAGGCGGCCTGGCGCTCGGCAACATGCAGGGCTGCTACGACATCTGCGCTTTTCGCGGCCGGGCCATCAACGTGGTCAGCAACAAGCCGGCCGGTCAGCCGTTTCGAGGCGTGGCACGGCCGCTCTCGTGCATCGGCCATGAGATCGTCATGGATGGCATCGCACAGGCCGTCGGCATCGATCCAGTCGAAGCGCGGCTGCGCAACTTCGTCAAGCCGGCGCAGCTGCCCTACGTGTCGATCACCAAAAAAACGCTCGACAGCGGCGATTATGCCGCCGCGCTCCAGCGCGCCGCCGCGCTTATCGATCTGCCCGCCATCCGGGCGAGGCAGAAAAATCCCGAGAAGGACGGCAGGCTGATCGGTGTCGGCTTCGCCTGTTTCTACGAACAGACCGCCTACGGAACCGGACCGTTCGGATATTCAGCCTGGGGAATCGAACTGGTGCCGGGAATGGAGCCCGCGGTGGCGCGGCTCACCGGCGACGGCGAACTTATTCTGGAAGTCGGCTCGCATTCCCATGGCCAGGGCCACGAGACGGTATTCGCGCAAGTCGCGCACGAGGTTCTGGGCATCGATCCGAGAAAAGTCTCGGTGCGCTTCGGCGATACGTCGGCGGCGCCTGCCGGCACTGGCACCTATACGTCGCGCTCCATGGTGACCACCGGCGGCGCCGTCGCTGACGCCTGCCGGGCGTTGATGACCCCGATCGCCAAGATCGGCGCCCACCTCCTGCAATGCAAAGAGGGCGACGTGGCGATCAGAGAGGGCCGCGTGAACGGCCCGCAAGGCAGCGTGGAATTTTCCGAGATCGGCCGCGCCTGGTATCACCATCCCGAAGAACTGCCGGCCGATGCCGATCCAGCGGGCCTCACGGCCACGGCCGGTCATAAGCCGCACGATCCCGGCGTGTTCGCTTATTCGGCTCACGCCGCCTTAGTCGCTGTCGATCCCGACACCGGCGCAGTCGAAGTGCTCGATTATGCGATCGTTGCCGATTGCGGCACGCGGGTGAATCCGCTGCTGGTCGAAGGCCAGGTGCTCGGCGGGTTTTCCAACGGCCTCGGCAACGCGCTCTACGAGGAATCGAGCTATGATTCCTCAGGAAATCCGACCGCGACGACGCTCGCCGATTACACAGCGCCAACGGCGCCGTCGGTGCCTTTCGTCAAGCTCGACTTCATCGAGACGCCGTCGCCGTTCTCCGCGTTCGGCATGAAAGGCATCGGCGAGAACGGCGCCATCGGGCCGCCGGCGGCGATCGTCAACGCGGTCAATGATGCGCTGCGTCCGCTCGGCGCTGCCGTGTTTGAAACGCCGGTCACCGCGCACCGGGTGCGCGAGGCCATCGTGCAGGCGCAGAAATCTAGGCCATAAGTTTTAACAGTCGATCGGCGTTGCCGTGGGCGAATTTTTCGCGGTCGGCAGGCGAGAGCGGCAAGTTATCCAAAAACGCGCGACCGTCGGCGTTGCTGGCATACGGATAGTCGACCGAAAACATCAGACGATCGATGCCGAAGGTTTG
>JASHVN010000526.1 GCA_030044555.1 Xanthobacteraceae bacterium
TTCGGTTGTGCGCGCTTCAATGCGTGGGTGGTATCGGGGAAAATACTCAGATGATCCGGGCTCTGCCTGAGGATCGGTGGCTTAATTTCTCGACGTGATTTACGGGCAACAGTCATTGTGGCGACTTAGATCTTGATCCAATTCGATTGTATCGGATCAAGATCCGGATTTTTCCTTTGAGGATGATCTTAGCCGCATCCCGCCTGGGTCGACCGATTCGGACGCCTTGCGGGCACCGCCGCGATATCAGCTTCGTGCGACTTTTCTTTTGCTTTTCTTCTGCAGTGACCGCGCGCGTGCCGATGCGACCGTCGGCGACCGCGCGGGCTTTGCCTGTTCGCTCGCCGGCTTCGGCGCTGTTGGCTCGCTGTGGCTTGATGAGCCGCGCGACATCGGGCCCCACCAGTTCGACAGTGTGTCGTCGCCCCAAACCTTCGGCTTCTGCGGTCGGTCCTGGTGCCAGGGCCGGGGTTCGAAAAAGCCGAGCTCTTCGTCGAACATCTGGTCCATGTCGCAGAAGAACTCGATGGTCATGTCGTCGGGATTCTTGTGATAGACGGCGACGTTGTGGCCGATGATGTGGCGGATCGGGCCCCAGGTCAGCTTGATGTTGCTGCGCGCCAAGAAATCGCAGGCGCGTTTGATATCAGACCAGTCGCGCACCTCGAACGCAATGTGATGGATTGATGTTTGCGGGTTACGCAGGAAGTTCACGGTGTGATGGTCGCGGCTGCAGCGCAGGAAAGCGAAGAAATCGCTGCGCCAGTCCGAGACGCGAAAGCCGAGAACGTCGCAATAGAATTTCACGACGCCCTGCACGTCCGGGCACTGATAGGCGATGTGGCCGAATTTGAGCGGCATGATGCCGTTGAAATTCGCATCCTCGGCGGTGAAGGAGAAGTCGGAGAACACTTCCAGCGTGGTGCCCTTGGGGTCCTTAAATGCGATAGCTTCGCCGATGCCAGGAGTAATGTCGCTCCGCTTTTCGCTTTTGATCCCGGCCTGGTTCAACCGCGACGTCAATTCGCCGAGATCGCTGCCCGGCGCCACCTGGAACGACAGCCGCGGCGCCTCGACCGCGCCGGCGCGTTCCAGCACGATTGCCTCCACGCCTGACTTCGTCGCCAAAATGGCGCGGTTCTTGTCGCGCGCGGTAAGGCTTAGGCCGACGATGCGGGTGAAATAGTCGATCATCCGCTCGATGTCGGGCGTCGTCAGCGTCGAATGACCGGCCCGCTTGATATCCAGCATGACGTTTCTCCCAAAGCCTCGAGACCTCTATGCGGGCGCATGAACGCGCGGCTCGTCGCGCACGCTGCCGATGTCATGGGCGCGCACCCTGATAGTCAGTTCGCCAAGTGCCGGCGCCGAGCGGCAGATGATGACGTCGCCGGGCTTTACCGGGCTCACGCCGTCGGGTGTGCCGGTATAGACGAGGTCGCCGGGGTAAAGCGTGTAAAATTCCGAGGCAAATTCGATGAGCCGGCGGCAATTGTAGATCAATTGGCTGGTATTGCTGTTCTGCCGCACCTCGCCATTGACGGTGAGGCTGATCGGCACTGCGTCGGGGTCGGAGATCTCATCAGCCGTAACCATCCACGGCCCGAGCACCGCATAGCCGTCGACCGACTTGCGGAAGCTTCTGTCCTCGCGGCCGCGCACCGTCATGTCGAGGCCGAGGCAATAGCCGGCGACATAGTCGAGTGCTTTGGCCTGCGGAATGTCGCTGCCGGCCTTGCCGATCACCATGACCAGTTCGACTTCATGGTCGTTGCGCCGATCGGGAAATCGCAGCGGAATTCCCTCCGACGGGCCGACCAGGGCGGAGTTTGCCTTCAAGAACATTCCCGCCTCGAGAATCTTCGAGGACTGGGATTTCACGATCTGCGTGCCCGGCTGGGCGGCGGCCTTCGCCATTTCCTCGATATGCGCCTGATAATTGGTCGGCGCGCAGGTGAGTTTCGTCGGCCGCGCCACGGGCGGCAGCAGCTTGACCGACGCGATCGGCTTTCCAGCCGCCTTGTCGGCCATGCGCTCGATCCGCTCGCGCCATTGCGGCAGCGCCGCGACGACGGCGTCGCCCTTCATCGCGTAGGGCGCGCTTTTGCGGATTTCGGCCTGCGCCTCGGTGACGTCGTGCACCATGTCCCCGCGCACCACGCCCATGCGGTCGTCGTCGTAGCGGCAAATTTTCATCGCATTTCTCCTTTCGCTTTATGAGGAGCGGATCAGCCGCGGCCGAACAGCTCGTTATAGGTCTTTTGCCATTTTCTCTGATCGGTGCCGTTGAGCAGGACCGGCACGATCTTCATCGGCTTGAGCATCTCGCCGACATCGGGCGGATTGGTGGGTACATCCGGCCGCGTCGGGAAGCGGCCCTTGCGGGTGATGAAAACCTGCGCCTGCCGGCTCAGGACGAAATTCTCGGCAAGTTGCGCTGCATGCGGGTGCGGCGCCAGCACGTTGACGCCCACCGAACCGAAAATCAGCGCCACCGGATTGAGCAGCCAATAATCCGTCGGCGCGCCCGACATCTTCACGTTCACCGTGAGGTTCAGGAAATTGTTGAGCGCAAGCCAGTATTCTCCGGAGCCGACCGAACGCGCCAGCGCGAGATGCCCATTGGTGGTGACCGGGTTGAGCGCGGCAACGATAGTCTTGACGACGGCCCGCGCGTGCGCCTCGCCGTAATAGGAGAACAGCGCGGCGAGCCATTCGTTGTCGGTGCCATCGATGGCGATCTTGCCGTTCCACTCCTTATGCGCGGCGAAATCGTCGTAGCTTTTCGGCAAATCGGCCTTGTTGACGAACTTCGTATTGTAGGCCGGCGCATTGTAATTGGCGTAGACGCCATACCAGCGCTGATTGGGATCGCACGCTTGCGCCATCAGGCCCTTTGCTTCCGGAGGGTTGAACGGCGCGAGATATTGCTGCGGCAGTTGCGGCACGGTCGTGGTCAGCGCGACATCCCAGGTGCGCTGCCGCGCGCGATTTTCGATCTCGACGCGCGCCATGATCTGGGTATCCGAGGAACGCACGTAGCTCACCTTCACGCCGGTGGCATCCTCGAAAACTTTCCACAGCGGCAGCGCTTCTTGCTCGTTCATCGAGCCGTAGACGGTCAGCGCGCCCTCTGCCTTGGCGGCCTGCAACAGGTCGGGAACGATCCAGGACGGCCCATGCGGCGTCTGCGCTGCAGCCGGAAACTTTGCCCAGGTCGCCACCGCCAGGGCAGCAAGGCTCGCCAGAGCCAGTCCCCGCAGCATTGGACGCCTCCTCCTTAACGATCGCCTCGGCAGGCCTCGTTGACGCGCCGGGCCGGCCGCCGCGGCGGCCGAACCCGCATGTTGTTTTGGATTTGCGCGCAGCACGATCCTCTGGTCAAGCGCGAGCGGTACCAAGGCTCTACCAGCCGCCGTCCCCTCGCATCCCAAACCAGGGTGCAGTGGCATCGTCGTCATCGGGCGGATCGTAATGCGGCGAGGCCGAATGCGCTTCAGCTTTGTGGCTGGACGTGCCATTCGGGCCGTCGGCCTGCCGCGTGCAGGTGCGGCGCGGGCCGCCATCGTATGGCTGATATGTGCAATCGGAGGCGCGGAACGAATGATAGTGCCGTTCGCACCTCGAAATGTCGCATTGTGGACCCCCTGGTCCGCCAGATGCAGAAGCGTTGTCTTGATCAGTCGAGGGGTTGTTTTGATCAAAGAGTCTCTTTGACGACCGCGGCTGTGCAACAGCCGCGGTTTGCGGGTTCGCGGTTTGCGGGTTCGCGGTTTGCGGGCTTGCGGTTGATGCCTTGGGATTCGTGGCTGGTGGCGCCGGCGGATTGGGCTGCTGCTGTGCGGCAATAGCTGCCGCCAGGGGCGGCGCCTGCTCCATGAACGCTTTCCAAATCATGGCCGGAAGCGAGCCGCCGACGACGCGGCGCATCGGACTGTGGTCGTCATTGCCGACCCAGACGCCGACGAT
>JASHVN010000065.1 GCA_030044555.1 Xanthobacteraceae bacterium
GCTCGCCGGTCCGTCCTCGCGGATCGGGCTGACGTTGACGACTTTGACGCCGGCGCGGGCGAGTCCGGCGAGCGAGTGGCCGATGGCATGCGCCCCCGTGCCGCCTTTGGTCACCTGCATGTTCTTCGGATTGGCGCCGCCGAACATCACCATCAGCTTCGTGTTGCGCGCGATCGACGACCACGATGTCAGCGGCCCGGTGCAGGCCTGCGCATTGCCGAGCACATGCGGCAGGAACACCAGCGCGGTGCCGAAACTATAATTGGAAACCTGATCGACGAAGCCGCCGAAGAGTCCCATGAATCGCCGCAACTGTCCGCGGGCTTCGTGGAAGATGCCGGCGGAGCCCCAGCCTTGCGAGCCGGCCATGATCGCATCATGGCCGTAATCGCGTTTGACGCGGGAAAGCTCGCCGGCGACGAGATCGAGCGCTCGCTCCCAGGAGACGGGAACAAAAGGCTCGCGGCCGCGGCCTTCGCCACGAGCTGAGCCATGACCTGTGTCATGAGCTGAGCCGTTACCCGGCCCGTTTTTCAGCCAGCCCTCGCGCACGAAAGGCTGTGCCACGCGGACCTTTGAATACACCGCGTCCGGAACAGCCTCGATGATCGGCGACGGATCGGGATCGTGCTCGAACGGCCGCACGCCGACGATGCGGCCATCGTCGACCTCGGCAAGGAAGGCGCCCCAATGCGAGTGATTGCGGACGAGCTTGGTCATGATCGTGAATCCTGCTCGCAAAGTACCACAGCCACGAAAGTTTAGCGATCCACTGGCTCCTATGACGGCATCGCCGCCCCAGGACGCGCCGGTGCTTGGAACGCACACGACTATGCGGTTTTGACAGACTGCAATGATGCTCCGCCCGCGCCCGAACTGGCGCCGATGCGAGCTGGTGGTATAAGCTGCGTACTGACATTTCACGCCAAGAGACGCCAATGACAACGCGCGAACAGAACGATTTCCTCACCCTGACCGGCCCCGGCACCCCGATGGGTGCGCTGATGCGCCGCTATTGGATCCCGGCGCTTTTGTCATCGGAAATCCCGGAGCCCGATTGCCCGCCGGTGCGGCTGAAATTGCTCAACGAGCGGCTCATTGCCTTTCGCGATACCGGCGGCCGCGTCGGCGTGATGGACGAGTTTTGCGCCCATCGCGGCGTCTCGCTCTGGTTCGGGCGCAATGAGGAGCATGGGCTGCGCTGCCCCTATCACGGCTGGAAATACGACGTCAGCGGCCAGTGCGTCGAGGTTCCTTCGGAGCCGATGGAGAGCGGCTTCTGCAAGAAGATCAAGCTCACCTCGTATCCGTGCGTTGAAATGGGCGACGTGATCTGGGTCTATATGGGACCGGCGGAGAAAAAGCCGCCGCTGCCGAATTTCGAATGGGCGACGATCGCCCCCTCGCACCGCTTCGTCAGCAAGCGCACGCAGGAATGCAACTGGCTGCAGGCGCTCGAAGGCGGCATCGATTCAGTGCATGTCTCGTTCCTGCACCGCCACGATCTGCGCAGTGACCCGCTGCATGTGGGCCAGGGCGCCGAATTCACCCGCGAGACCACCGTCCGCTTCGAGGTGATCGAGAACAAGGGCGGTATGGTGATCGGCGTGCGCCGGCCAGCGACGCCAGGCAATCTCTACTGGCGCATCACCCAATGGGTGATGCCGTTCCACACCATGATCCCGCCCTACGGCGACAATGCGCTCAACGGCCACGCCTTCGTGCCGATCGACGACGAGAACTGCATGTCCTGGTGTTTCACCCACCATCCGTCGCGGCCGCTCTCAGAACACGAGCTTGAGGTGATGGGCAGCGGCGGCGGCATTCACGTCGACCTCATTCCCGGCTCGTTCCGGCCGGTGGTCAACAAAGACAACGACTACATGATCGACCGCGTGGCGCAGAAGCACCACAAGTCGTATTGCGGCGTCAAAGGCATCGCCATGCAGGACGCCGCCATTCAGGAAAGCTGCGGGCCGATCCAGGATCGCAGCAAGGAAAATCTGGTGTCGACCGACAACGGCGTGATCATGGCGCGCGTGCGCTTGCGCAAGGCGGTGTTTGCGGTGGCGCAAGGCCAGGAACCGGACGGCATCGACCCGGCGACCCACGCGGTGCGCTCGGCCTCGATCGTGCTGCCGGAAGGCGCCAATTTTTACGAAGCGGCCGGCGACGCGCTCAAGGCGAAAGAAGGGGTCGCGCACGCCTCGGTATAGTCGCAGCTACGCCTTCCAAAGCTCGGCAAACTGTGTAGCCACCAGCCGGTCGTAGGGCAGCGGCTCGGCAAGCAGCCCATTGGCCGCGGCGAATTTGTTGATGCCGTCGACGGCTTGCGTGGAAATCGTTGCATCATAGAACGGCGCATCCCGCGCGATCAGGCCCGCAATCAGCGAGGCCGCTTCCGGCGCGAACAGGCGCTGGCCGATCGGCGTAGCGCGCGACGGATCGGCGCGCAGCGCTTTTTGCGTTTTCACGATGGCCCTCACCGCGCCGGCGGCGATCTGCGGCTGCTCCTCGATCAACCGCTCGGTCGTCGTCAGCGCCGCGAAATTATAGAAGCGCGCGCCGGGCGGACCATCGCCGCGCCGCAGGTCGAGGTGCGGCTTGGCAACGCCGAGTTTCTCGCCGATCGCAAGCCGCATGCCGTTGCCCCAGTAGGCGTCCGCAATATTCTGGCGGAGCGCTTCGACGCCGACGCGGTATTTGAGATGCTCGTCCTCGGTGTTGGGGAGCGGCACGATCGAAACCCGATCCCGTTTCGGATTGATGTCCGCCTCTTGCAGCAAATGACGCAGCCCCACCTCGGGGAATGCGGTCGAAGATGAAATGCGCAACCCTTTCAGCGCCTCAAGGTCACCGCGCTTGATGTCGAGGTCGGCGCGAACCGCCAAAAACCAGTAGGAATACTGCGCCAGCGCGCACAGCAATTTTGCGCCTTTCCAGCCGGGGAAAGCACGCGTCGCCATATAGGCCGGGCCGCCGAGGAAATGCACCTCGCCGCCGCGCAACAGTTCCGGACCGTTAAGCGCGCCGTAGGCGCGCACGACTTCGGCGTCGATGCCCTCTTCCTGGAAGAACCCCAACTCGACCGCTGCCGTAGCGACGAAATACGAAGGCGAGTCCAGATCGGCGACGACCAGCCGGAACATTCAGAGCACTCCTGTGGAAACGTAAAAGCGTCATCTCGGAATAATCGAGGCGAGGCCTCTCGTCCAACAATTTGGCCACGAGCGCAAAAGCCGCGAGGGAAGCGCCGTAGCATGAGTTGCGGTCAGTTGCTGCTCAGCATCGCGCCGATCTTGCCAAGCGTCGTGTTCGGCAGCGCGAAAGTCTCTTTTATGATCGCGTCCATGTCCTCCCCGCTCGCCGGATCGAGCATGAGGTGACGTTTCTCGCAGGTCGCAACAAAATCGGGATCCTTCACCATCTGCGCGAAAGCCTGACGCAACGCTGCCAACCGCTCCGCCGGCACACCGGGACCGCTGATGATAGAGCGGCCGATTTCGGCCGTTGATGCAATTGCGCGCAGGATCATCCTTCCCTCGTCGGAAACTGCCAATTCAGGCAGCGTTGGTACATTGGGTAAAAGCGGACTGCGCTTGAGCGCCGCCTGATAGATGAGCGTCGCCCCGCCTTTGTTGATCCATTCCGGATGCGTAACGAGCATTCCCGGAAGGCCATAGGCGCCGTCGACATCAATCTCGCCCCGTTCCATGGCGAGCAAGATCTCGCTGGTGCCCTTATAGCCGAGCACGACCTTGAACTTGGTGCCGCCGTAGGCATTGAGCGCCTCTGGATAGATGTCGGTGGTCGAGCCGCGGCCCGAGGCGCCGACGACGTACGGCTTGTTGCGGACGTCGTCGATCGACTTGATGCCGACGGACAGGCGCGCCACGCCGACGTCGATATTGGTGGTAAGGCGACCGACGTAGTGGAAGCCCGCTGCGTTGGTCTTGCCTGACCCGCCAACCGCACTGTCGAGCGGGAAGGTCTGCGCCAGACTTGCAAGGATGGTGCCATCCTCCGGCGCCACGTTGGCGATGTATTTCGCCGCCGCAAAGCTGCCGGCCCCCGGCATGTTCTCGGTTATGATCGAGGGGTGCCCGGGCAGGTATTTCGGCAAGAACTCGGCGACCAGGCGACCGTAAATGTCATAGCCGCCGCCTGGTCCGTAACCGACCAGCATGCGCAACGTCTTGCCGGCGTAAAAATCCGCGATCGGATCGGCGGCCGCCGCCGATCCGGCCGCCAGGAGCAGAGCAAGCGCGATTGCGGCGCGTTTCATCGTCGTTCCCCTTAACAAAGCTCAGCCTTCCGCCAAGGCGCGTTTGCGCCACAGCGCCCACGGCCGCGCTGACGCCTTGAGCATGGCGTCGTTGCTGGTGAGCGCCTCGGCGCGGCTCATGAAATTGATCGGACCGCCGATGGTGAGAGCAGCAAGCTGCTGGCGCGCGTTGATCTCGGTGTAATAGGCGCGGAAGACGGCATTGGGCAGCGACGGGCCGACCACGGAATCGCCGTGGCCGCGCATCAACACCACGGCGGCATCCTTGCCGAGCTTTTTGGCCAGATCCTTGCCGAGATTTGGAGTGAGGATCATCAGATCGGTGCCGTCGCCGGCGTGCTTTCTGATCTCGAACAGCGGCACGCCGAGGCCGAGAAAGCCGGCATTATGCAGAAGCGGCCGCAGCTTGGCGCGGGTGACGGTGAACGGCACGACCGTGGGCGAATGGCTGTGCACCACCGCATTGACGTCCGGCCGCACCTTGTAGATTTCGCCATGGATGAAACGCTCGCGGTAGAGGAGCTTGCCCTCGTCCTTGGAATCGACGGTCTGGCTGTCGAGGTCGAGCAGCAGAATATCACCGGCGGAGACCGATTCGGGCGCAATCGAGCGCGACATCAGATAACGGTGCGGATCGCGCGGATCGCGCACGCTGATATGGCCGAAGGCGTCGAGCACGCCGAGCCGCGCCAGCGTACGGTTGGCGGCTACGAGATCGTCGACCAACTCGCGGTCGAGCACATAGGACGAAGCGTTGCGTCGTGGCGCGGAGGGGCGCGATACGGTTTTTGCAGGCATTGAGGAATTCCAGAAGTGGCGAGGCGGCGACCGTAACAATTTTCTGCAGCGCTCGGAAGTGTGCCATAAGGCAGGTTTCCTCACCCGGGAAGCTTGCCGTCATGAACAACGCCGATCTGATCGTCGCCACGCTCAAGTCAGCGGGCATCGGGCGCGGCTTCGGCATTCCGAGCGGCAACGTGCTGCCGCTGATGGAGGCCATGCGCCGGGGCGGCCTCGATTTCGTGCTCACCGCTCATGAGGGCTCCGCCGGCTTTGCCGCCGACGTGACCGGGCGGCTCACCGGCACGCCGGGATTTTGCATCGCCACACTCGGGCCAGGCGCCACCAATCTCGCGACCGGTATCGGCTGCGCCTTCCTCGACCGCTCGCCGCTGATTGCCATCACCTGCAATCTCAACACTGATCAGCTCGGCCGCCGCATCCAGATGTGGATCGATCATCACACGCTGTTCAAGCCGATCACCAAGGCGACGCTGCCGCTGCGCCAAGGAGAGATCGGCGCGACGCTGGCGCAGGCGATCCGGCTCGCCCTGAGCGAGCCGCAGGGCCCGGTGCATCTCGACCTGCCCGAAGACGTAGCGCTGGCCGCCACCAATGAGCCGGTCCCCGCGCTGCTGCCGCCGACGCCGCTCGCGGCAGCCGCCAACCAAGCCATCGCGCGTGCCGGCGAGCTGATCGCTGCTGCGCAGCGTCCGATCGCCGTGGTCGGCGCATCGGCGATGCGTCTGCGCGATCCGACGCTGCTGCGTCACGTCGTCGAAGGCTTCAATCTGCCGTTTGTCACGACGACGATGGCGAAGGGAATGATCAATGAAAACCACCCGCTCGCGCTCGGCTGCATCGAGCGCGCCCGCCGGCAGCTGCAGCGCGATCTGCTCCATTCGGCCGATCTGATCGTCGGTCTTGGATACGACACGGTGGAGGTGGAATACGAGGCCTGGATCGGCGAGGTGCCGCTCGTTCAGATCGACATCGAAGCGGTCGACGCCGCACCGACGGTGCGTCTTGCGCACCAAGTCATCGGCGACCTTGATTCCTCGTTGCAGCGTCTCACCTCCTGTCCCCCGAAAAAACTGCACTGGTCCGGGGACGGGATCGAGGCCCATCGCCGCACCTTCCAGGCGGCGCTGCGGCCGGCGAGCGCGGCATTCACGGCACACGCCGCCATCGACGCCGTGCGCCGGGCGCTGCCGCGCAACGGCGTGCTCGCCTTCGATGTCGGCGCCCATACCCATCAGATCGCCAGCCAATGGACGGCGCATGCGCCGAAGACATTCCTCATCACCAACGGCTGGTCGTCGATGGGCTTCGGCCTGCC
>JASHVN010000527.1 GCA_030044555.1 Xanthobacteraceae bacterium
ATCACTTTCGCCTGTTGGCGTTATCGATATCATGGCTGGCGGTAAGCGGCGGCGCATCCTGCGACAGCGTGGAGAGCGAGGCCCGCAAGCACAGTCTTGCCGAGGCGACACTCGTCGGAATTTATGGGCGCCGCTAGTGTGGTGGATTTGAAGTTCCTAAGATCCAGCGGCAAACTCGGATAGGAACTTCAAATCCAAAAACCACACTAGAATCATTAAATTGCTAGTGTCCCTTTTGATTCCGAAGTTCGCATCAGAGCCGCTGCCAGCGCATGCGAACTTCGGAATCGGGACACTAGGCCTTGATCCGATTCAATCGAATCGGATCAAGGCCTAAATTTTCCTTTGAGCATGATCCCTCGGGTCAAGCCCGAGGGCATGCTTATCCGAAGACCGGTATCCACCCTCGGATCAAGTCCGAGGGCAGGCTTTTTCGGGATCATGCTCTAATTGCGGCGGCAGTTCAGCCGAACTCGGGCCCGGCGGCAAGGAAGGTCCGCTCGACATCGCCGAAGGGATCGCTGCGGTGTAGCGCCATGCGCAGGAGCGGCCGTTGCAACGTAAAACCCCGGCGCTCAACATGATCGATGAGCTTGCTCCAGTGATCGCAGAGGTCGAAAAAGACTGCTCCGGTGACGGCGTCGAGCGCCGTATCGAGCAGCGCTGCAGCAGATATTTCGCTGGTGGCGACGAGGGGGCCGATCTGCGTGGCGAGGCGGCCCGGCCGCGCGAGGACGAAACCGTCGGCGCTTGCGGTCATGAATGCGACCTGCGGCGCGCGATGCAAGAGGTTTTCCAGTAGAAACCTCCGATGGGCCCCGAAGGCGGTGGCGTCGATCGCTGCGACCGTATCGATGGCGCTTTCAGTGATCGGACGGACGCCGGCAGGCAATACGCCGCGCGTGCCGCGCCCCTCGCCTTGCCAGCGCGACAGCTTGAAGATCGGCTCGAAGCCGAGCGGACGGTAGACGCGCTCGCCGGCCGGGGTGGCGTCGAGCACGCCGACCAGGCCGCGCCGCTCCAGTTCGGCACAACAGCTTTGCAGAATATGTGTGCCAATGCGGGCGCGGCGGCGGCTCGCGGTGACCAGCACCAAGCTGATCCAGGCAAAGCCGCCCGGATAGGGAAGGATAGCACCGGTCGCGGCAGGAACTCCGTTTGCATCCGGGAGTCCGAACACAGTGCCGTGCCGCATAAAGAGCGCCCAATCGTCCGGCGTCTGGTTCCAGCCCACCTCGGATGAAAGCGCCATGCAGCCTGCGATGTCGCTTGCCGATAACGCGCTGAGCTGCGGGGCTTCAGTAGACGCCATCGCGGACCTCGAAATGGGTCGGCTTGTTCAAGCTCGGGCGATCATTGGCGACCCAGTCGGCGACCCAGTCGATCATGGTTGCGAGCGGCACGTGCGGCTTGCCGAACAGAGCGACGGCCTGCGCCGTATTGGTCAACCACGCCGTCGGCGCTTCCGCGCCGATAATCTGCGGCTTTTTTCCCAGCCGACCGGCAAATTCCCGGGCGAGCCAGCGCACCGAAATCGTTTCCGGTCCGGACACATTGATGGGAGACGTCGGCGCGGTCGCGTGGCGCAGGCAGCGGAGCGCCAGTGCGTTGGCGTCACCCTGCCAGATCACGTTGACGTGGCCCATCGTGACATCGACCGGCCGGCCGTCACGCACCTTGCAGGCGATATCGAACAGCACGCCGTAGCGCATGTCGATCGCGTAGTTGAGCCGAAACAGGCGGCCCGGCGTCGCGTATTTCTGCGAAAAATACTCAAACATCCGCTCGCGGCCGACGCAGGATTGGGCGTACTCGCCGGGACCGAGCAGCGGCGCATCTTCGCTCGCGCCGCCGCTGTCGGCAGCAAAGAACGAATAGACGCAGCCGGTCGAGAAGGCGACGATGCGCGAGGCGCGAAAATGCTCGGCGACAAGCGCCGGCACATGCACATTCATCGCCCAGGTCAGCGTCTGGTTGTCCTGCGCGCCGAATTTGCGCCCCGCCATGAAGACGACATTGCGAACTTGCGGCAGCGTGTGGACCGCCGCGCCGTCCAGCAAATCGCAGGCGATCGTCTCCACGCCGCAGGCGTTGAGGGCTTCGCGCAGACGGGCTTCCGAGAAGCGCGCCACGCCGATCACCCGCCTGTCCGGCGCGGCGTTGCGCGCCAGCCGCGCCAGCGTCGGCCCCATCTTGCCGCCGACGCCGAGCACCAAAATATCGCCGTCGATGGCGGCGAGATCGGCGGCAAGCGCGCGGCTCGGTCGGGTCAGAAAATCGTCAAGTTCACCGGGTCCGTCGAAGCGCGACGGCAGCGGCGCCTCATCGAGCCAAGCGGTCATGGGGCGCTGCGAAGAAACGCTTATTCCGCCGCCTGCCGCGGCGGCGCGCGCATGGATTCAAGACCGTCGGCGGCGCTGGCCGAGATCGTCGTGCGCACCATGTAGCGCGGCTCATGCACCGGCCACGGCCGGCCGCGATGCATGGTGGCGCGGTTGTCCCACATGACCACGTCGCCCTTGTGCCAGGTGTGCAGATAGCTCACGCCCGGCGCGGTGGCGGCCTCCATCAATTCGGTCAGCAGCGTTTTCCCCGCCGCCTCGTC
>JASHVN010000528.1 GCA_030044555.1 Xanthobacteraceae bacterium
AGCCCGAGGGCATGCTTATCCGAAAACCGGTTTCCACTTTTCGGGATCACGCACTAGCTAGGTCACCACGGCAATCTCGCAGACCAGGCCCTCTTCACGCCAATCGAAGTCAAGCTCGCCGTTGCATTGACCGCAGATCATGCGCTCCATGACGCGCGTGCCGAAACCCTGCCGGCTGGGCGGCGATACCGGCGGCCCGCCCTGTTCGGCCCACCGAATGGTCAAGCTGTTGCCTGGGCACAGCCGCCATTCGATCTTGACCCGTCCACCCGGCACCGACAAGGCGCCATACTTGACCGCATTGGTGGTCAATTCGTGCACGGCCATGGCGATGGCCTGCGCCGGATCCGGATTGAGCATCAGGCCGGCGCCAATGATCTCGGCGCGCGCCTTTCCATTTTCCATGTAGGGCGCTAATTCTTCCACCACCATCGTGCGCAGGTCGGCGCCGGCCCAGCGCGATTGCGCCAGCAAAGCATGCGCTTTCGCCAGCGCCTGCAGCCGCCCCTCAATCACCTCTTTCAGTTCGTCGACCGTTTCGCCCTGTGTGAGATGAACGGTCGCCTGCGCCAAAGCCAGGAGATTCTTGGTGCGGTGATCCGCCTCGCGCGCGAGCAAGGCGATTTGTTCCTCGCGGTGCTTCTGGATGGTGATATCGCGGGCGATTTTCGATGCGCCGACGACTTTTCCGGTCTCATCGGTGATCGGAGAAATCGTCAGCGAGATGTTGATCGGGTTGCCGTCCTTACGCTGGCGCACGGTCTCAAAATGATCGATGCGCTCGCCACGGCGGATGCGCGCCAAAATCCCGATTTCCTCGTCCTGCCGATCCGCAGGAATCAGAATCGTGATCGGCTTGCCGATCACCTCTTCGGCGAAATAGCCGAAGAGGTTCTCGGCACCTCGGTTGAAGCTCGCGATTATGCCGTTGAGGTCCTTGCTGATGATCGCGTCGTCGCTTGACTCGACGATGGCCGCCAGGTGGCGGGAGGCGCGCTCCGCCCGCTGATGCTCGCTGACGTCGATCAGCATGTTCACCGCGCCGACCACCTTGCCTGAAGCGTCACGGAGCGGGGTCGGAAAGGCCATGAACGGCACCCGGGTGCCGTCGGGGCGCTCGGCTATAGCCTCGCCGCGTACGGCGCGCTTTTCCCGAATGGCAATCGCCATCGGACACTGGTCGTGCGGCAGCGGCGCGCCGTCCGTGCGGTAGAGGCGCCAGGACCCGCACCATTCGTCGGCGTACAGCCGTGGGCGGCACCCCCAAAGGGCTGCCGCCGCCTCATTGAAATAGGTGATCCGTCCCTCGGCATCAGTGACGTAGACCGCCACCGGCAACAGACCCAGAACGTCAGTGTAATCGAGGTTACCACCAATGAGACCCAAAATATGGGGGCGGTTGAGCTTGCCATTGCCTTTCGGCTCGGGCGCCATGGACCGCATGCCGGTTGGGTCGGGCTCGACAACCTCGACTAGCCTCGGTCCACTTTCCGCCATGTGCTCCCCGTTTTGAGCCTCGAACCGCTCAACCCCCCGATGGGACGTTGGGTTCCATGGAGATTCGCCCGCCAGGGCAGATTTCACCGGCGGCCATGGATCATATTCGAGGTTCAGGGCCTTGCCCAATAGCGGAGTGCCCTCACGGCCTCAGCCCGTTTCCACCGTGCACGGCTCGGCCGCCTCTTCCTCGGTCATCGATTGCTCGATGTCCGGTTCCGCCAAGTACCAGGGCACTTCCATGACCGCGACGCGCGAGCCGCCGTATTCGAGCAGCGCGGCACGAAGCCGTCGCGCGCGCCGCACGCTCAACAGATATTCCCACCAATGCCGTTTAACGAGTTCCGGGATCAGCACCGCGATGGTCCGATCAGGGTTTTTCTCCTCGATCTCCTTGATCAGCTTGAGCAGCGGCGCGTGGATGCGGCGGTAGGGTGCGCTGAGAAATTCCAGCCGCGGCGGATGCGGAAAATGCGCGGCGCGCGCCGGCTTGTTCACCACATTCTCCCATTGCTCGCGCAACCGCTTCTCTTCGGCTTCGACATCCGGTCCCTCAAGCGCCGCCAGGTGCACGGCGTGAACGTCCGATGACAGTTCCATGGCAAGCGTCAGCGCCTTGCTGGTCAGCCGATTCCAATCCTGGATGGGCACGACAACGATTGGCGGCTTATTGCTGCGGAATTCGAGGTGCCCTCGCGTGCGCAGCTGCGCGACAATCATGTCATAATATCGCTTGATCGCCTTCAACAGAATGAGGACGCAAGGAATCGTCGCGATTGTGATCCATCCGCCTTCGGTGAACTTGGCGACGACGATGATCAGAAGCGCGGTCGCCGTCGCGCACGCGCCGACGGCATTGATCACGAGATGGATCCAGATGCGGCGCGAACCGGAAGCACTCCGCCGCCCGCGCATTACACGACGCCAATGCGCGACCATGCCCGCTTGCGAGAGGGTGAAGGTGAGGAAGGCGCCGATGGCAAACAACGGTATCAGCCGGTCGGTGATTCCGCCGAACGCCATCAACAAAAGTCCGGCGGTGATCGTGAGGTAAAGCACGCCAACCGAATAAACCAGGCGGCGGCCGACGGTAGCGAACGGCCGCGGCAGGAAGCCGTCCTGCGCCACGAAGCGGCACAAGCGTGGAAAATCGACAAAGCTCGTATTCGCGGACAGACAAAGAATCGCGAGCGCGCTGGCGATGGCGACGTAATAAAACGCGCCGCGTCCGACCACCGCACTGGCCAGTTGCGACAGCACGCTTTGATAGCCGGGCTGCGTCTGGTCCATGGCCATAATGCCGTAGGCGTGCGCCAGAAAGGCAATGCCGCCGAGCAGGATGCCCAAGGTGGCCACAATGACGGTGAGCGTCAGATGCGCGTTCTTCACCGCCGGGTCACGGAACGCTCCGACGCCGTTGCTCACCGCCTCCACGCCGGTCATCGCGGTGCAGCCGCTGGCGAAGGCGCGCAGCACCAGCCACAACCCGATCGCTTCGGCGGCCTTGGGCGGCGGCGGCGGCGCAATGGCTGGATGCGGATGAGAACCGCTCGTCAAAACGAGATACGCGCCGATCAGCAGGATGACGATGAAGCTTAAAACGAACAAATAAGTGGGCAGCGCGAACAGGCGCCCCGCGTCCATCGTGCCGCGCAGATTTACAAGCGTCACCCCTCCCAGGACACAGAGACAGAGCGGCAGCATATAAGGGTGCAGCTGCGGCAGCGCCGACACCAAGGCCGCAACGCCGGCGGAGATCCCCACCGCGACGTTGAGCACATAGTCGATCATCAGCGCGGTCGCCGCCAAAAGGCTGACATTCGTGCCGAGATTTTCCTTGGCGACAATGTAGGCGCCGCCGCTTTTCGGATAGGCTTCGACGGTCTGCCAATAAGAGATGAAAAGAATCGCGAGCAACGCCAAAATGACGAACATGATCGGCAGGATGGCGCTCAAGCCCGCCGCCCCGGCCGCAGCCAGGATGGTGAGCGCCGCTTCCGGTCCGTAGGCCGAGGAGCTCAAGCCGTCGAGCCCCATTGCCGGCACGCCCTCGAGAACGCCGATCTGGCGTTGACGGCTTTCCCGATTCGCCAGCGGCCGGCCCAGCACAAAGCGAACAATCGACTTCAGGAATGAAGCCCGGTACTCACCCGCGTTGCGTCCGTCTTGGGCTTCCATGGTCCCGATCTCTCTTGCCTTAAAATTCGCGGCGCGAGGAAACGTTTCAGCGCACTGACGCCAGCTTGACGCCCCCCTGGTGCCCCCCTTGGCACCACGACCATTCTGCTGTTCACTCGATTGTGCACGGCAGCCTCGCGGAGAGGGCAAATGGGCTCACTCACCGTCGATCTCGGCCGGTTTGCAGCCGAATTGAGCTTGCGTCAGATTCCCTCGGAAGGCTGCGCTATTGCCCGCACCGGGATCGCCGACTGCTTTGGCGTTTTGATCGCCGGAGCGCGCGATCCCGAAATCGCGCTGATCGATCGCGAGCTTGGCATCACGGCCGGCACCCATGAGACAGCTTTTGCGTCGCTCATTCCATCGGGCGCGCGGCGCCGCGTCGATAGCGCGGCGCTCGTCAATGGCGTCGCCGCGCACGTGCTCGATTACGATGACGTGTCACTGGACGGTCATCCGAGCGCCGTGCTCGTGCCTGCGATCCTCGCGGTGGGTGAGGCGTGCGCGTCGAGCGGCGCCGAAATGCTCACCGCCTACATCGCCGGCTTCGAAATATGGGCCGAGCTGGTGGCGCGCCAACCGACGCCGCTGCACCGCAAAGGCTGGCATCCAAGCGCGGTGCTCGGTGCTGTCGCGGCGGCAGCCGCCGGCGCGAAATTGCGCGGGCTTGACGGCAAAGGCGCCGCGACCGCCATGGCGATCGCCGCCTCGATGTCATCCGGCCTGGTCGCCAATTTCGGCACCATGACAAAATCGTTTCAGGTCGCGCGCGCGGCGCAATCCGGCGTGATCGCGGCGCGGCTCGCGCAAGCCGGGCTGACGGCCTCGCTCGACGCACTGGAACATCCTTCCGGTCTGCTGGCGGCGTTATCGCCTGAGGGCAAGGCCGACCGTGAGCGTCCCTTTGTCGCCGCGGAAAAAGAATGGCACATCGTCGGCAAGGGCTTAAGCATCAAGTGCTATCCGATCTGCTACGCCACTCACCGCTCGATCGACGCCGCGCTTGGCCTCATTGGTCGCTACGACCTCAAACCCGGCGCAATCGAACGCATTCACGTTTCGACGGGCGAGACGCAACTGCGCATGTTGCGCAACAGCCGCCCGCAAACCGGGCTGGAGGCGAAGTTTTCGATGCAGTTTGCCATGGCCTCGGCGCTGGTGGCGCGCAAGGTAGGGCTTGCCGAATTGACGGACGGCTTCGTGCGCCGGCCCGAGGTGCAGGCGATCTTCCCGCTTGTGTCGTTCACGACGACGGATGCGCTCAAGGCGGGCTCGAATTTCGCCCCCGCCGATTCCGTCGAAATCACCACCAAGAGCGGCGAGACGCTCAAAAGCGGCCCGGTCGAATACGCCAAGGGCAGCCATCAAAAGCCGCTGTCGCGTGTGGAGCTTTTCGACAAATTCGCCGATTGCCTCGGCGCGGATTTTGCGGACGCAAAAAAGTCACACGCGTTTGAGAGCCTGATGATCTTCGACCGGCTCAACGGCGCCGACGATCTGGCGATGCATAACAAGTGAAGGCTCTCGCGGACGGCGCCTCACGCGGCTCAGGAGGCGATTATTCCCGCTGCGCTAACATTGGTTATCCCGCCGCCATGACGGCGGAACTTTGTAGCCGCCATTCACGTTGTCTGGGTGGATTGGGGAGAGTATTGCGCCATGTCCAAAGCAAGTGACTTTCTCACTTATGCGAAGCGGTCTGAGTTTCTAGCGAGCACAGCCAAGACCAGTGAACATCGCGAAATCTTGAGCGAAATAGCGAAGGCCTGGATGCGCCTCGCGCTGGCCGAGAGCGATGTCGCCAAGCAGGCGGCTCTCGAGAACGAAACGCGTCTGCTCCCGCAATGATCGGCCGCCTCCTCCAGGCGGCCTCATCGTTTTCATTCGCCAAGTTCATGCGCCAAGCCTCCACGCAAGTTGACATATTGAGAGGCACAGGCCGCGTGTTTGCTATGATCGAGAGCGGTGGCACGAATAAGTTGCTGGAGAAATATGGGCCATGGTCCCCTTTCAAGACCATTGAGCTGGTGCGAGGCCAAGCGCAGCCCGGCGTTGACGTCGACGAATGTCTTGACGACATCGCGCGTCATGGAATCCACGTCACGGACGCGCACGTCCGCATCACCGAGCAAGTTATCGGCTGATCCGGGCCTCGATCCTCGCGCGCTTGCGCGAAGTGATGCTGCTGGCGGAGGGAGCGATACTGCAAACCAACTCTCTCCTTTTATCGCCTAGACTAGTGAGGTTTAGAGACCGGCTAAGGGCAGCCCCAACAAAAAGACCAGCTTTTGGTCCACCTAGCCTGGAGCAGCTCGCTGCGGTAGTGTTTCAATGCCGAGCGCTGTCGTACTCGCTCAACTGAGCGCGTTCTGCCGCTGGTCCCTTCTGCCGGCTCAAATTAAGCGCGCAGTTGATGATGCCAACGTGGCAGTAGGCTTGCGGAAAATTACCCAACATACGTCCGGTTAACGGATCAAATTCTTCCGCCAGCAATCCCACATCGTTGCAGCGCGACAGCAGACGCTCGAACAGGCCGCGGGCCTCGTCATAGCGGCCTTGCAACACGTAATTGTCGATCAGCCAAAAGCTACACGCGAAAAAGGCTCCTTCGCCCGCGGGCAAGCCATCGATCCCGTATTCGCTTTCGTAGCGCAGAACAAATTCACCCTGGATGAGCAGCTTTTTTTCGATGGCGCGAATTGTTCCGAGCATGCGCGGGTCGTCGGGCGGAAGAAAACCGACGGGCGACATTCGCAGCAGGCTTGCATCGAGCCGTTTCGAACCGTAGGCCTGCACGAAGCTGTTGAGCTCAGAATCGAAACCACGCTGACAAATTTCGGCGTGGATCTCGTTGGCGATCTCACGCCACCGTTGCCTTGAATCGGCGTCCGCCTCTTCGTCATTTGCGGCGCGATCGAACGCCACCCAGGCCATGACCTTCGAATGGACGAAGTGCTGCGGTTGTCCCCGCACTTCCCAAATTCCTTCGTCGGGTTCACGCCAGGCGGCCGTCAGATGTTCGAAAATCGCCGAGCGTGTAGCATAGTGGTGCTTCGATGGCTTCATGCCCATCTTGAATGCCTGGAATATAGCGTCGGCAACTTCCCCGAAGACATCTATCTGCAGCTGTTGTGCGGCCGCATTGCCGATGCGTACAGGCGAGGAGTTCTCATAGCCAGCGAGCCAGGGGATGACCAATTCAGGCAACCAGTGCTCTCCGCCGACGCCGTACATGATCTGAACTTGATGCGGGCTGCCGGCGATGGCGCGAATAAGCCAGTCTCGCCATGTCTGGGCTTCGTCGCAATATCCGAGATGCATGAAGGCCATGAGCGTAAAGGTGGCATCGCGCAGCCAGCAAAAGCGGTAATCCCAATTCCTGGGTCCCACCAGGCGCTCGGGAAGGGAGGTCGTGACGGCCGCAACGATCCCGCCCGTAGGGGCATAGGTCAAAGCCTTCAACGTGATCAGCGAACGCTTAACAGCGTCGGTCCAGGGGCCGACGTCGGGACAACGGCTGCACCACTCGTGCCAAAACTGTGCGGTGGTCTCCAGTGCCTTGAATGGATCGATCGGCGGAGCTGCGCTCTCAAATGAAGGACCATAGGACAGGACGAACGGAACACTTTGGCCGGCGCTGACGGTAAACTCACCGACTGTTCTGAGATCTTCTCCATAAAGAACGACCGGGGTGTGCAGCACCATCCGCTCAGGGCCGGCAACCGCCCGGAGGATGCCCTCTTCGGCCCGGTTGACCCAGGGGACGATCGCGCCATAGCCAAAGCGAATTACAAGCTCCGTATGAAACTTCACCTCGCCGGAACGTCCAAAAACGATTCGCACCAGATCGGCCTCGCCATCAGTAGCGGGCATGAAGTCGACTACCGTCGCGGTGCCAGTCTCGGTCTGGAATTCGGTTTCGAGGATGAGCGTATCGGCAAGGTAGCGACGGCTCACGTTTGGCGAAGCAGATACGGGCGCAATTAACCACCGGCCATTCTCGGACGTTCCGAGCAGAGCGGCAAAGCACGCCGGCGAGTCGAACCGAGGCCAGCACAGCCAATCGATCGACCCGCTGCGACCGATCAAAGCTGCGCTGTAGCAGTCCCCAATCATCGCGTAATCTTCGATCCGCAGGGGCATTGCACTTCCGCCTTACAGTTGAGTGCTTTGGCGCGCCCGCTCGCCCAAAATCACATCCGCTCGCCGATATGGTCTCCGATTTGCGTCATGCCGTTGTTGACATGTTTCACGCGGCCCCGACAGCCGCCCCCTTCTCGGCCACCGAACGCTTCATCATCAGAACGACGACCATCACCGCAAACATCACAACGGCGAATAGAAAAAAACAGTCGAAATACGCCAGTGCCGACGACTGCTGTTCGCGCAGGTTCTCCAGCGCCTGCCAGGCCAGCTGCTGGGCGGCAGCCGGATCGCCGGTCTGCTGCAGAAAACGCGCTTGCGCCTGCGCAAGGAAGGATTGCACCGCAGGATTAAACGGATCGAGGGACTCGCCGAGCCGCAGCGTATGGAATTGATCGCGCCTTTCTTGCAGGGTCTGGGCCATGGACGTCCCAACGCTGCCTCCCTCGTTGCGCAGCAGACTCAATAAACCCACCGCCGCGCCACGTAGCTCAGTTGGCGTGTAGAGGTAGGCGGCCACGTTTGCCGGCGCGAAACATATCGACAGTCCTATGACCAAGACGACCCGCGGCCAGACGACCTCGCTGGGACTAATGAAGAGATTCAGCTGCGACATCCAATAATTGCTGATGGCCATCAGCAACAATCCTGCGCCGATCAACCATCGGGCATCCGTCTTTCGTCCGAGCATGAAGCCAATGACCGGCATCGCAATGACAGCGAATAACCCGGACGGCGACATAACCAGCCCCGCGTTTAAGGCGCTGTACCCAAACAACGATTGCAACAAGCCCGGCAAAGAAGTGCTGGCGCCGTAGAGCACGGCATAGGCGCAAAAGATAATGATACAGCACGCGCTGAAATTACGCTCGGCCAATGGTCGGAAATTGACCACTGGGTTGGGGCTGCGCAACTCCCAAAAGATCAACCCGACTAGACCGGCCGTAAAGAGAGTGGCTAACGTCTGCACACGCCAGAATGGATCGCCCAGCCAATCCCACTGCTGACCCTTGCTGAGCATCACTTCCCAGCAGACCATGACGATAACCAGCAGCGACAAACCGATTGAGTCAAAATGGAACGGCCGCCTCCTCAACTCTGCGCGCTCTCTCGTAAGATAATCCGGGTCGCGGAGAAGGGCGTAACACCCGGCGAATGCCAGCAGACCGACCGGCACATTGATAAAAAAGACCCACCGCCACTGATATTCGTCCGTTAGCCAGCCACCGAGAGTCGGACCGACGACGGGCGCGAGTAGAGCCGCCAGGCCGAACAGCGTCATCGCCACCCCCTGCTTTTCCGGAGGGAAGGCGTCCAGCAGCACGGCTTGGCTACTGGGCTGCAGACCGCCACCTGCGAGGCCCTGGATGACGCGGAACAGAATGAGTTGACCGAGACTGGTGGCCATTCCGCACAGTCCGGAACTAATTGTAAATATCGCTATCGACGCGAGGAAATAGTTGCGGCGTCCCAGATGTGCGCTCAACCAGCCGGTGATCGGCAGGATGATGGCGTTAGCGGCAAGGTAGCTGGTGAGAACCCATTCACCGTCATCGACCGTAGCCGACAGGCCTCCAGCGATGTAGCGCAGCGCCACCACCGCGATCGTCGTATCGAGCACCTCCATGAAAGTCGGCACCACCACCACGGCGGCCAACAGCCACGGGTTCCGCGCCACGGAAGATCGTGAGGGCGAAAGCGCGACATCCGTCATTGGCCAGCGCCAAGCGCGCTCTGGTGGAGTGAACCAGAGTTTTGCGGTGAAGGCACGTAGCCCTGCAGGAACTTCCCGGCATAAGGCCCCGTCAGCGGCTTATTGAGATAGACGTAGGGAACAACCGAGGTGCCGATGAACAGGGTATCTTTATTTGGGTCGTATCCTTCGAGATCAATTCGAACGGGAAGCCGCTGGACCACTTTGACGAAGTTGCCGGTAGCGTTCTCGGCGGGCAGCAACGACAGGGTCGACCCGGTCCCCTCCGTAAATCCGGATACCCGCCCCTTGAACACGTGTCGGTCGCCGTACATGTCGACATACAGATCGACTGGCTGGCCGATGCGCAAATCACGTAGCTGCGTCTCCTTGAAATTGGCATCGACCCAGATGTCGCCGAGCGATCGGATTGCCATCAGAGTCTGCCCGGCCTGCACATTGTTGCCCGGATTGACATTTCGGCGCGTCACAACGCCATCAATATCTGCGACGATATTGCAGTAACGAAGGTTGAGTTCGGCCTGAACGAGATCGCGCTCGGCGGATTCGAGCTTGGCTTCCGCTTGTTTGACGGCAGGAGCATTATCAGTAAGTCCGGCCAGTGTGCGGTCGACATCGCCTTGGTTCAGGCTTTCGAACTGCTTGAGCATCTGCTTCGGCAGCTGTTGATACGAATGAGCAACGTCAAGCTGCGCCGCCGTCTTGATGAGAGCTGCCTGCGCCTCTCGGACGGAAGAGAAAGTTTGATCGATATCGGGGGGCACCTCAGCGAGATCTCCACTCTCCGGCTGCGCTGCCAACCCCAAAGAGACACGGATTTGATGTACATCCGCTATTGCTTGGGTGACTTCCGCCTGCGCAACCGACAGGGCGGCCTGCCGTTGATCGTACTCCTGCCGACTTATGTCTTGTTCCGACAGCAGTTGCTCGGCTCGGCCGAATTCAATTTGTGCCAACTTGAGTGTGGCGTTGCTTTTATTCAGTGCGGCAACGCGGGCGTGCAGCTGGGCGACGCGGTTGTCGACGTCCTCAATGGCGTTTTGTAATTGGAAGTACAGGCTCCTGGCTTGTGCTTCCACACCGCGCGCCGCGGTTACCGACACTTGAAGCTCCGCCTTCGCGGTGTCCACAGCCGCCTTCTTCACGGCGACTGCGTCCTTAAAAGGCTCCATGTCCAGCTGGGCGAGAAGATCTCCCTTGTGAACACGATTGTTATCGTCAACCAATACTCGGGATATTTGCCCGCTGACACGCGGGGCGACGAACGTGACGTGGCCGTTCACGTAAGCGTCATCAGTCGAGACGGTGTTGAGAGTCAATTGGATCCAGGGGATCCCGTAGACCCAGATGGCGGCCAGGACCAAAGCGGCCAGCACCCCCACGAGCAGCCTTCGTTTCCATCTTGGCCGCTGATCCGCCAGGGTCGATTTGGCCTGAGAAAAATCTCTCCGTGGGGACTTGGCTTCCTGTTCAACCGAAGGCACTTCCTCGGCTCTAGGTTGGGTGTCGGTCCCAGCCGACTCGCGGATGTCCGCGCGTTGTTGCTCAACCATAACGGACCTTCGGCGTAATACGACCTACGTTTCCGCCGTATTTTTCACTCCACAAACAATGTAACGGCAAATCGCTGCGTGACGTCGTGGTTGCCTTGACACAGAACGGTGACGGTCTTCGAGCCGACCACGCTGGTGCCGACGACGACGCAGCAGAGCTCTCCACGAAGCTCACATTGTCTCATTGGGCTTTGCTGGGCAGGTGGTGCTTAATCTGGTGGTGCTTCAAGCGGTAGTCATTGGCCCACGGATTGGGATTGCGAATGGGCCAGCCTGGCCGCGGATTGTAGGTGTAGTCGATAGCGATCTGGTTATTATAGCCGCCAGCGCTGCGGTCCCCCATGTACGACGGGCTGTAAATCGTCTGAGCGAATGCTGGGGACGCAACGCCCATTGCGGCGATGAAGACAATCGCGCCAAGTTTTGAGCTGATCATCGGTCTTCTCCTGATGACGTACAAACCTCCCCCCGCCTCCAGCGTGATCCATCCGGAGCTCAAATAGCCAAGGACGACGCACGGCGCCGACGCCTGTAGGGGAATATGTAGGCGATCGAGCGGCATAACTTTTGAAAAATTGCGCAGATCTTACAGCAATTAGCACGATAACGAATTTCTGTCGGAATCGACGTTGCTATTCGCGGCTGCCGATGCGGATTTTGCCCACCCGATGACGGCCGAGAATCTGAGTTCGTTGTTTTCGAGGTACCGCCACGCGCCGCGCAAACCGGATCCAAGGCAGTTGCGGGCAGCTGACAGGAGTCCAGAGTTCGGCCCGAAAGAACCGCGAACCGCCGCTTGCATTACGCCGTTCAGCCAGGCGGGAGACTTGGCGTGTCGCTGGCGGAGGGAGTGTCCGCCAATAAATGAGAGAAACGCCTATTTTCTCTGGATCGATAGCAGACACCTTTTGGCTACATACGCTTATACATACACCACGCCCGCATCCTGCGTGCGGACGGATGCTTCATCCCCGCGAGTTCCTGTAGGGGGACCGGCTTGTTCATGAATGCGCGACGGCGACCAACGGGCCCGACAGCGTGGGTAAGACGGCCCTGGGTGTTGCCTTAGTCTTGTCGACTGTGGCTGGCAGCCCGCTGCCCGGCGTACCGACTTTCTGGACGCGGGTTTGCTGTAGAGGCTTGGAAGACCCTGTAGAGGCTTGGAAGACCCGCGTGAGAAAATGGTACAACCTACCTCACCGAACCTCATCGAACTCGCGTTTCGGACGCCACGAGACGGGATCTGCGATCCAGCGGTTGATGTCTGATTCATGCCAGCCGGTCCCGTTGGTGCTGATTTTGAGCTGAGCCGGGAACGTGCCCTCGGCAATCTTACGGTAGATCGTGGACCGGGACAGCCCGGTCCGGGCAAGAACGGTTTTCAAGCGGACGATACGGTCTGGTTCTCGCATGGCCGCGCTGCCTCCTGCTGGCTGCTTGTGACGACTTCTGAGACCAGACAGGACAGCCGCAGGCGCGCAAGAGCATTTTACACGTCGCCGTACCATGGCGTTCAGACGGCGGAAAATAGGATGGGTCAAATTCCGATGCCACGGCCTCTACCGAGGTCGATGCCATGGGCGAAGGCCAATTCGTGGCCGAGCCGGCGGCCTGATTCAAACGCGATGCCGAGCTCTTTCTTGCGGTTGGCGAGGATGGATTCCAGTTGCGGATCGCGTTCGAGGCTTTTGACCATGTCGCCCATCGCCGAGCGCGTCGCCTTGTAGCCGGACATGTCGCCCGCCTGATA
>JASHVN010000529.1 GCA_030044555.1 Xanthobacteraceae bacterium
CTGCCGAACGGGGCGATCATCGAGCGCGAGATCGATTTCTCTCTCAACTCAATGGGCCAGCTGCGGCTCGCTTTGCGCAATCCCGACTTCACCACAGCCAAGCGCATCGCGGTTGCGATCAACGATTACATGGGGATGCCGGTCGCGCAGCCGCTCGATCCTTCGACCGTGCAGCTGACGATACCGAAGAAACTGCACGAGAACGTGGTGGAGCTGCTCACCGACATCGAGCAACTGCAGGTCGAGCCGGATCAGGCGGCGAAAATCGTCATCGACGAGCGTTCCGGCGTGATCGTCATCGGCCGCGACGTGCGCGTGTCGACGGTGGCGGTGGCGCAGGGCAACCTCACCGTCACCATTTCGGAATCCCCGCAAGTCAGTCAGCCGGCGCCGCTGGCGCGCGGCCGCACCGTGGTCGTGCCGCGCACCCATGTGGGCGTCGAGGAAGAAGGCCGCGGGCTTGCCATGGTGCACGAGGGCGTCTCGCTGCAACAGATCGTCGACGGACTCAACGCGCTTGGCATCGGGCCGCGCGACCTGATCACCATTCTCGAGGCGATCAAGGCCGCCGGCGCCATCCAGGCCGATATCGAGGTGATGTAATGAGCGGCACCAGCGCAGCGACTTTGGGACTTTCGCTCTCCTCGATCGGCACTGCCGACAGCGCCAAGCTTGCGGCCGAGATGAAGATCAAGGGCAAGGCAAAAGCCACCTCGGAGAATTTCGAGGCGATGTTCCTCAACAGCATGTTTCAACAGATGTTCACCGGCATCGACGGCGACGGTCCGTTCGGCGGCAGTGGCGCGCTGAAAGTGTGGCGCTCGTTCCTCACCGATCAATACGCCAAATCGTTCGCCAAAGCCGGCGGCATCGGCATCGCCAAAGATGTCTATCAAGAGCTGCTGCGGCAGCAGGGAATAAGCGCCACATGACCCCGATCACGACCAAAGCCGAAGCCGAGACCGCGCTCGACGATCTCTCCACGCTGTTCGCCAGCCTTTCCAGCCTGCTGGCGCAGGAAACCAATCTGGTACACACCGGCAAGCTGCGCAAAGCTGCCGAAATCGAGCCGGTGAAGAAGGACTTGGCTGGAAGGCTTTACACCTTGAGCGAACGCCTGAAAGCGAACGCCAAATTCATTCTGCAGGCGGTGCCGGAGCGTTGCGCGGCGCTCAAAGGGGCGCAGGCGGATCTGCACGCGGTGCTGCAACGAAATATGGCGGTGCTGGCTACGGCGCACGCCGTATCCGAAGGCATCGTGCGCCGGCTGTCGGGCGAACTTGCTAAAAAAGCCGCGCCGCAGGTTTACGGCGCTTCCGGCCGGACGGTGGCGCCCAGTCCCAAATACGGCAAGCCGCTCGCCGTCAGCCGGGTGCTGTAGATCCGGGCCTTGATCCCATTCGTTTGAATCGGATCTTGGTCTATGGGGCGTGTACGCATAAACGCCGGTGGTTCCGATGTCCGTTTTCCGATGTCCGTTTGCTGGGCCATAACAGACATCCCTGACGCCACGCCAAATTGGTCGAAACTGACCCGTAACGGAAGTCTGCCCACGAAGCCGGTCCCCACAAGTCAGCTCGAAGCGACAGCTACTGCAGCGCCGGCCATAGCAGTGCCCGTTCCGCGATTGAGCCAACGGACAGCGCGAGAACTCTTGAAAAGGCGGCGCGCCCGAAGAGCCGCAAGCGCATAAATGCTCAGCACGCTAGACAAGATGATCAAAATCGCCAAGGCCACCTTCAGAAAGTCGGAAACGGTAATCTTTGTTAGGTCCAGAACGGTTGGGAGCAGAGCTAGAAAAAACACCATAACCTTTGGATTCCCAATCGTCAGGGCCAAGCTACCGAAAAATAATTGTGACGGGCGCTGCCGAATGGACGGCACATTATCTTCGCCAAGAGGCTGGGCGGGTGATGTCCACAGTCTATAGGCGAGGTAGAGCAGGTATGCAGCACCGGCAAACTTCACGATGACAAAGACCGAATGTGCCGCCTGCGCGAGAGCGGCCATACCAGTCGCTGTGCATGTAAACCAGATCAAATCGCCGACCACGAAGCCTGATATAAATGCGACCAGACCCTCGGTGCCTTTAGAGAGAACACGCGCTAGAATTGCGGCAATGCCCGGCCCCGGCGAGGCGGTGGCGAGCAAGTAGACGAGGCAGAACAGCGCAAGACCGTGAATAGTCATATTGACTCACATATTTTGGAAGCGGCGCTTCCGACCGGAACCTAGTGGCGCTCTCCATCCCCGATAGGCCACACAGCTGTCGACCTCTTTCATAGCATTACAGGCGCGGCAGTCGCTAATGGCGCCGAGCGTCGAATTACTCAGCCGCTTCCGTTGTTGGGGTACAGCGATATGGCGAATTGCGCCAAAACGTCGTTCATGACCTAGATCTGACTTTTGAAGCACTTGCGTCCTATGTCTCGGCGATTGACCTTTGATAGAGCGCCTCAACATGGACCTCGGCAGAGTCGATGACCGGAAAGCCGCAATCCTGTCCCTCAAACGCAAGGACCAGATCGGTGCCGCCAAGGACGATGGCCTCTGCACCTTGTACTTGGCAAAGGTGCTGCCCGATCGAAAAGAGTGTGCGACGCTGCGCATCAGTGGCGCGGCCTGCGAGCGCCATCTCGATGTAGCTTTGGTGAGCACTATCGAGTGCCTTGTCTTCGGGCACCACAATCTCCGCCGAGGAGATTGCACCATAGAGCCGACTCTCCATCACCGTACGGGTGCCGAGAAGGCCGATTATTTTAATATTCCTCGAGTTGATTGCAGCATCAACCGCGGGGAGAGCGCTAACGATTGGCAGAGGCGACACTGCCGCAAGCTCGCTTACGCAAAAGTGTCCGCCGATCGACGTGATCGCTGCAGCGTCTGCGCCCGCCGCTTGCAGTCGTCGAACGAGGCGTACAAAGATGTTCGCCTGCCTGTGCCTATCGTGGTTCGCGAGATTTTGAACGAGCTCAGCTATATCGGCGTGTACGATCGTCAATTCCAAAGGAACGCGGGAGCTGGCATGCCGCTTTATCAACCCGCGATAGTAGTAGTCGGTTGCGGCCGGACCGATACCGCCGATAAGGCCAATATGCATAGAGCCCCCCTGGGATTGCCGCCGGCAAAGCTTAGCCAAACTCGGCCCGTAATGGCTCAGCACGCTACTTCACTTCCTTGCAGCAATTTGGTCGCTTTCGGGGGCATGGCAGACCTTAACCCGCGGCATGTCGCCTCCCGGCATATTCGACCGATCTCAATATCTGCTTCCGCCGCAGCCAATGGCCGCAAAGGCGACATCGCCGGGCGGGGTGGAAAACGACGGTCCTGACCCGTAGCGGCCGTCGACTGCCGAATTTTACTGCGACACAAGATTGCCGTCAGACCGCGCTTCGCGACAAGGTTTATCGGTGAAAAGACAATACGATGAATGATTTACCTGACGGCAACGTGAGACTTCTCGTAGTTGCCGGTGCAAAACCGGCTTCAGTTGCGGCGCCTCTCACCGCTCGGGCGTCGCACAACTGCATCGCTGGTGCCAGCCGTTGGAGGCTTCTATATGGCGATGGCGATACCGCCTTCGCATCTGCGTTTGGTGCCTGCAAAACCGTAACCAGCGTCCCGCCCGGTTCGCAAAGTCGTCCCAGGTTATGCATCGCCATGCGCAAATCTACATATTCGAAGATCAGTCCCGCGAAGATCATCTCTATCGGCATGATATTCGGAAGCGCATCCTGGATGTCCGCGACGTAAAGCGCTAGCTCAGGAAGTTGTGTGCCGAAGCGCGCCCGCGCCGCCGCCACATAGCTTGGATTGATATCAATTCCGACGATGCGGGCGACTGTCGTGCCAATCAGCCGTTCAAAACCGTTACCCCCGGAGCATCCAATGATCGCGACTGAGCTTGGCGCATGCTGTTGCAGGGCGCTTTCGAGCTCG
>JASHVN010000066.1 GCA_030044555.1 Xanthobacteraceae bacterium
GAGATCAGGCCAGACCTGCGCGATTCTCGGATCGCCCGCTTCCCGCGCCGGCAGCGGCGCGGCTTGCTGGCGCCCCGCAGCGATGCCACGCTAGGGTCGTAGAAGGTCTGATCCGTTTGAGTCGCGGCTCGCGTTATGAATTTTGACCCCAGGAGCTGATACCTGCGCGTAAATGAGCCGATGGCGACTTGCCGGACCGCGACGCCGCTTAAGTACAGGATTGGGCTCGGTCTCATCGCCTTTGCGCTGATGAGCGGCCTGATCCTGAGCCGGCCGGTCTATACCCTGCAGGATTACGATCAGCCGTTCTACATCACCGTCGCCTACGATCTTTATCGCTGGGGCACGTTCTCAAACGGCATCATCGCCGACAGCGAAAGCGAAACCGACACCGACAGCAACACGCGGCCGCCGCCCGGCATGTTCTTCGGTCCGGTCTACCCGGTGCTGGTTTACGCCGGGATGAAGCTCGATTCCCGCTTCGCCAAAGCGGTGAGCTGCAGCGTGGAGGCCGACCGGGACGATCGCGACTATTCGACATGCGATCGCTACGAGCTGCCGATGCGGCTCCTCAACGCATTTCTGCTCGCGCTCGCCGTCGTCGCCCTCGCATCGACCGGGGCCATCATCTTCAGGCGGCGCTCTGTCTTTATGCTCGCGGGAGCACTGGCGCTCGCCGCCATCGCCTGCGAAGCGCAAATCTTCTCCTACGTCATGACCGAGGCCACGATCTTTACGCTCTACAGCGTTTTCGCGCTGGCGACGGTGCTGGCCTGGAAGACCGGCCGCGCCCGTCACTTCCTGTTCAGCGGTCTGCTCCTCGGCCTGCTTTGCCTGACCAAGCCGTCGTTTCTGATTTTCTTTCCGCTCGTTTTCGCGCTTGGCGCGGTCTATCTGGGCTGGCTCGTGCGGCCGAGGCCGGCCCATGTGTTGCGAAATCTGCTGGTATTCAGCGTCGCCTTCGGCTGCCTGATCGGCGCCTGGATGACGCGGAACTATGTGTCCGTCGGCAAATTCGCTTTCACCGAGGAATATGGCGCCGCCGCCCTGGTCGAACGGTTCGCCTACAACGACATGACCGTTCGCGAATTCTTCCAGGCGTTCCCGTATTGCACGCCGGGCCTCGGCGAACTCGCGTTTGACCAGGTCAAAGGCACCGACTCGATGCACCGGTTCGTCTATTGGACCAAAGGCAGTTTCTTTCAGGTCGGGCGCGACCGGCGCGACGCGCTCGTCGATAAATACCAGCGGCTCGATCCGCTGATCTGGAGCATCGTGCTCAAGGAGATGCGCGCCGACTGGTGGAAGCACCTGCTGGTGACCATTCCGCTCGTCTGGTGCGGATTATGGGCCGGATGGCTCGCCGCCCTGGTGCTGGTCCCGCTGTTCGTCTGGGCCGTCATCCGCGCGGCGCGCGATCGACAGCCGCTGTTTCTGCTTTATGCGCTGCCGCCGATCGCCAATCTGGGGCTCGACGGTCTCATCGGCAACGGCGCCACGCGCTACAATCTCATCCTCATCGGGCCATACGCGATCGGCGCCGCCTCGCTCATTGCGTCGTGGCTGGAAGGCGGGCATTGGCGATGGCGAGTTCCCGCGCCAAAGCCGTTATCAGCTCCGTCTGCGACCGCAGTTTCAGATGCAGGTTCAACATGACGAGAAGGCTCAACGCGACCCAAACATAAATAATCAGGTCGACGCCGCGGCCGATGCCGGCCTGCGCAGCGAGCCAGCTGGCGTGCTGCGGCAGCCAGACGAAGTAGAGGCCGGCACCGGTCACCAGCATGGCCACGAGACTGACCGCCGGCGCCCGCGAATATTCCGCCCAGGCATACGCCATGATCCCGGCAAGCAGAATGGAAAGGCCGATCTGCGCGATCATCGATGCAATCTCCGCGCTGATAAATCCACGAGAATTCGCAGCGAATCCGTCAGCCGCTGACCCTTGGCCAGCGAGTACGCGCTGTAATCGATTGTCACCGGCACCTCGACATAGCGCAAGCCACTGCGGGCGACCGCGTGCAGGATCTCGGAAGCATGCGCCATCCGGTTCTGCCGGAGCTTGATCTTGCCGGCGCCGCGCCGCGTCATCGCCCGCAAGCCATTGTGGGTATCGGTGATGCGCAATCCGGTGGTCACGCGGGTTAACCAGGTCGCGGCTTTGAGCAGCATGCGGCGCGATACCGGCATCTCGGGCGCGGTGCCGAGAAACCGGCTGCCCAGCGCGAAATCGGCGTTTTGCGTCAGCAAGGCTTGGAGAAGCCCGTCAATATCGGCGGCGCGATGCTGACCGTCGGCGTCGAAGGTGACGAGGTAATCCGCGCCCTGCTTGAGCGCGAATTGTATTCCGGTCTGCAAGGCCGCGCCTTGGCCGAGGTTGAACGGGTGCGTCGCCATTGCGGCGCCGGCGGCGCGCGCCGTCATCCCAGTGCCGTCATCCGATCCGTCATCGACGACGACGACCGCATAGCGGCGCTCGACCAGATCGCCGACAACGCGGCCGATGATGGCCGCTTCGTTATAGGCGGGAATAACGATCCAGATCGATTTGTCGGGTGCCGGACGCATGACTTATCCGCCCGCAAAGGCGAGCCCGACAACGACTAACGCAATCCCGATGATGAGGCGAGGGGAAATTGGCTCGCCAAAAAACACGACGCCCGCAATTGGCGTCAGCACGAACGCCAAAGCAACAAACACGTAAGCGCGCGACAAGGGCGTGAATGTCAGAATCCAGACCCAGAACACCGTGAGGGCGGCATAGAGGAGTAAAGCGGCGATGAAAAACGGGTTGGCGGCCAGGCCGAGGAGCCGCGCGCCGAGGCTGCCCGTCGCGCCGCTTTTGACGGCCGCGAGCTTGAAGAGGATCTGCCCGCCCGCCATGGCGGCGGCGTAGAGCAACAGGAGGAGGATTTGCGGGAAAGACAATCGGTCACCCATATGGCGATCCTTGCGGCGGTTCTTGGCTGCGGTTCTTAGCTGCGTCTTTTGGCTGCGGTCGAGTTCATGCGTGGCGCTTTCTCAGCACGCATCGCATCGCGTCGAACAGATTGACGGGCATCCCGATGTTGCTTTCGCGATCGGAACGCGCCTGCGTCAGGCCGGCCATGCGGCGAAGCTGAAACGCGATCAGCGACAGCGGCACAAGTTTCCACGGATGATCGCAAGCCTCCATGGCGAGGCCAAGCGATTGCGCCAGCCGATCGACGCTCGGTGGCGTGAAAAACCACAAGTGCTGCGGCGGCGTCATGAGCCGCCAATGCCGGCCGGCGAGCCGTGCGCAAAGTGAGGAAAAATCTCCCGTCGTGATGACAATGATGCCGCCGGGCGCAAGATGCTCGCAGCATAAAGCCAATGTTTGCCGCGGATCGGGCAGATGCTCGATGACGTCGAGCATTACAATGACGTCCATCTGGCCGAGCGGCCCGAGAGTTTTATCGTCCGCCATTCCGGTCACGGTATGCAGGCCATGCGCGCGGCAGAACGCGGCGGCGTCGGCGGCGATTTCAATGCCGCTGACATCGTAGAACGGCTGCGCCTCTTGCAGAAAAAACCCATAGGCGCAGCCGACATCGAGAAGGCGTCCGCCGCCGCGGAATTTACGGACGAAACGTACCGTATGGGCAAATTCGCGGCGCAGAATGGCCTCGCTGCCGCGATAGTCCGCATAGCCGTCGGCATGGATTCCGGAAAAGTAATCCTCGGTGTAATACCGTTCGGGCGCAAAATCGCGCGCGAGCGTGCGTCCCAATCCGCAGGCGCCGCATTGCAGAACATCGCATCCGTTCTTCACGAACATATGGCGATGTTCGGTGGCGGCGCCGCAGGCCGGGCAGGGCAAACGCATTGGCGATGACGTGTGCGAAAGGCGTCCGCCCTCGCCAGGCTCAACCGACATTCTTCTGCGCCCGCTCAAGGGTCCAGTGGTTCTCTGGAATGGGCAGATCGAGATTTTCGCGCAGCGTCTTGCCCTCGTAGTCCTTGCGGAACAGGCCGCGGCGTTGCAGCTCGGGAATAAGCAGGTCGACGATGTCTTGCAGCCCGCGCGGAAAGGTCAGCGGCATCAGATTAAAGCCGTCGGCCGCGCCGCCGCGGAACCAGCTCTCCAACGCATCGGCGACTTCGGCGGGCGTGCCGATGACCACGCGATGGCCGCGCTGGCCGTAAACGCGTTTGTAGAGCTGGCGGATGGTCAGATTGTCCCGCCGCGCCAGTTCGAGCATCACCTTGACTCGGCCTTTTTGTTCTACCCCCAGATCCGGGTCCGGCACCGGACCATCGAGCGGATAGCGCGATAGATCGAGACCGAAATGCGAGGACAAATCCTTGATCGCCAGTTCGGGCGACAGCAGCGCCTGCAGGCGCTCGTATTTGTCGGCGGCCTCGGCGCGGGTCTGTCCGATCACGGTCATGACGCCCGGCATGACTTTGATGGCGTTGGGCGGGCGGCCATAGGCGAAAGCGCGCCGCTTGATGTCGGCATAAAACGCCCGGCCTGCCTCGAGATCCTGCTGCACCGTGAACGTGATCTCGGCGGTTTCGCCGGCGAGGTCGCGGCCATCGTCGGACTGGCCGGCCTGCACGATCACCGGATGGCCCTGCGGCGAGCGATGCACGGTCAATGGCCCGCGCACCGCGAAGTGCTTGCCCTTGTGGTTGAGGAAATGAAGTTTGGCGCGATCGAGGTAGATCCCGCTTTGCCTGTCGGCTACGACGGCGCCGTCCTCAAAGCTGTCCCAGAGGCCGAGCACCACTTTGGCAAACTCGCGCGCCCGCGCGTAGCGGTCGCCGTG
>JASHVN010000530.1 GCA_030044555.1 Xanthobacteraceae bacterium
CTCGATTTCAAGGCGCTGCTTGCGGTCCATGATGAAATCGTCAGCGAAGCCAAGAAGAGCCTGCGCCATGCCGGCAACGCGCAGTGGCAGATCGCGCTCGATCTGCGCTATGTCGGCCAGGAGTTCACGCTCTCGGTGCCGGTCACGCGCGACGCGATCAAAAAAGGCGACCGGCAGAAAATCCGCGCCGCATTCGATGCGCTTTATGAGCATCGCTATGCGCATCAATCGCCGGAAGAGCCGGTGGAGATGGTCAACATCCGCGTCGCCGCCATCGGCAAGCGGCCGCCGCTGCGGTTTCCGCGGCTCGCCAAGCGCGCCACCGCCAAGGCGTCGCACCGCCGCGAGGTCTATCTCAGCGATTCACGCAAACCGGTATCGTGCCCGATCTATCAGCGCAGCGCGCTCGGCGCCGGCGCGCGCATCAAGGGCCCGACGCTGATCGAGGAGCACGGCACCACCACCGTGCTGTTCGAGAATGATCGCTGCACCATGTCGCCGTCCGGCGAATTGATCATCGACGTTGGAGGCGCGCGATGAGCAAAAAGGTCAAGAGCACTACCAAGAGCGCTAAGAGTCCCAAGGGCGCGAAGAGTGCCAAGGGCTCGAAGCGCAGCAAAAAGCCGCTCGATCCTGTCACCCTCGAAGTGATCCGCAACGCGCTGCCGGCCGTCGCCAACGAGATGGCCGCCGACCTGCAGCGCACCTCCTACAACATGATGATTTACGAGGTGCGCGATTTCTGCACTTCGCTGGTTAACACCAAGGGCGAGCTGATCGCGCAAAACGTCGGCGGCGTGTCGCATTTCGTCGCCGACCTCGGCGTCATCATCACCGACGCCATGAAGCGATACGGGCCGAAAGGCTTCGCCGACGGCGACGTGATTATCACCAATCATCAAGCGGTTGCCGGCCAACACCTCAACAACATCGTCATCTACACGCCGTATTTCTACAAGGGCGAGCTGTTGCTGTTCGCCATGGTGCGCGCGCACTGGATCGACGTCGGCGGCATGTCGACCGGCTTCGGCGCCGGCCCCAGCGTCGGCGATCCGTGGCTCGAAGGCTTGCAGCTCGATCAATTGAAGATCTACGAGCGCGGCAAGCTCAACGAGACGCTCTACCGCGTGCTCAAGGACAACATCCGTTTTCCGGAATCCTCGCTCGGCGACATGAAATCGCAGATGGCCGCCTGCCGGCTGGCGGTGCGGCGCATGGACGAGCTGTTCGACAAATACGGCCGGGACACGATCCTCGAGGCGATTGGCCAGATTTTCGGCGAGACCGAGCGCAAGTGCCGCAACGTGGTGGAGAAACTGAAAGACGGCGTGTACGAGGCGACGTCCTTCCTCGACCATGACGGCGTCAAGCGTGACGAGCGGGTCCCAATCAGCGTTAAAGTGACCATCGATCGCGGCCGCATGACCATCGACCTGTCGGGCTGCTCGGGAGAGCGCAAGGCGGGGATCAATTCGCGCACCTATGCGGCGGCGCGCGTCGCCTATAAGGCGCTGACCGGGCCGCTCGAGCCGGTCAACGAAGGGTCCTTCGGCGCCCTCAACGTCATCATTCCGGAAGGCAACGTCATGATGGCGCGCTATCCGGCGCCGATGGCCGGCTGGAGCGTCATCGTGCCGACCGTGGTCGACACCATCATCAAGGCGCTGGCGGACGCGATGACCGATCGCGTGCCAGCCGGACATCACGGCCTCCTTGGCGGCTCCATCGTGTTCTTCGGCCTGCATCCCAAGACCGGGCGCCGCTTTGTCGTGCAAAGCATCGAGGGCGGCGGCTGGGGCGGCCGGCCGACCGAAGACGGCGAGTCGGCGACGGTTTCGGTCTGCCAGGGCGACGTGCGCAATGCCTCGATCGAGGGCATCGAGCTTAAGTGCCCGGTCGTGGTCGAGAGCCGCGCGCTGCGCATTGATTCCGGCGGCGGCGGCAAGCATCGCGGCGGTCTCGGCCTCGATACCTGCGTGCGCAATCTGGTCGACGGTCGCTGGAATTTCGATCATCCGCGGCGTGAGCAATGCCCGCCCTGGGGGCTTTGGGGCGGCAAGGCCGGCACCCACGGCGATTTTCTCCTGCGGCTTCCCGGCGAAAACGATTTTCGTTCCATGGAGGCGCCCCACTATCCCGTCCCGGTGCAGTCCGAGGTGATCGTGCGCACCGGCGGCGGCGGCGGCTGGGGCGATCCGCTTGAGCGCGATCCCGGCTTGGTGCGCGCCGACGTCATCGAGGAATTGGTCTCCCGCCGCGCCGCCGAAGAGCTATATGGCGTTGTGTTAAGGGACGATTTGACGCTCAACGAAGAACAGACCGAACGGCGCCGGAATGCGCTAAGATCGGCGGCAAAGAGGGAGGAACACAATGGGAGCCGCCACCGCGACGCTTAGGCTTTCGCGGTATGCCTTTGCCCCGACCCCGCGGTGGGACGGCGGGCGGGGTGAGCGGCGCCGCCGCGGAAGAATCCCAATCACGCCGACCTTCCTGCCGCCAGGGAGAAGAAAGGCGCGCGGGCGTACCCCGCGGGTGCGCGCTCTCGTCGTGCGGACAATCGTCACTCTCCTCGCCGCGCTGCTTTTGCTCGTCGGCCCGATGCTGCTGCCGGCGGCCGCCTTGCAGCAATTCCGCGTCGGCAATGTCGGCGCCGTTGCGTTCTCTTTCGTGCCGACCAATGTCGGCAAGGACACCGGCATCTTCGCCAGGAACGGCCTTGATGTTCAGATCACCGGCTTCGCCGGCGATGCCAGGCTGCAGCAGGCCATGGCCGCCGACGCGGTCGATGTCGGGCTCGGCTCCGGCCCCGGCATGGCCTTCATCGCCAAGGGTTCGCCCGTCAAGGCTATTGCCGACATCGCCGGGCCGCCGCTCATCTTCGCGCTCGTGGTGCGCGCCGACGGCTCGGTGAAAAATATCGACGCGCTCAAGGGGCGCAAGGTCGGCATTTCCACCATCGGGTCGGCGACGAGCTGGCTGATGAACGAAGTGTCGCGGCAGCACGGCTGGGGCTATTCCGGGTTCGACGAGGTGCCGATCGGCGACAACGCCACCCGGCTTGCGGCGCTGAAATCGGGCGCCATCGACGGCTGCGTGGTCGATGTCGGGTCGGCGCTCAATTTCGTGCAGCACGGCGACGGCCGCATCCTGATGCGCTTCGGCGATGTGGCGAAGAATTTCATCATGCACGTCATTTTCGCCACCAACAAAGCCATGGCGGAAAAGCCCAACGATCTGCGCGGTTTCGTCAACGGATGGTTCGCAAGCGTCGCTTACATGCGGGTGCACAAGGCAAAGACGGTCGAGATTGCGCAGGGCGTCATGCACACCGACCCGCAGACGACAGCGGCCATCTATGACGAGCTGATGCCGATGTTCACCGACAACGGCCATTTCGATCCGAAGGCGCTCGCGGTGTTGCGGCGCTCGTTTGTCGAAATGAAGCTGCTGCCG
>JASHVN010000531.1 GCA_030044555.1 Xanthobacteraceae bacterium
ACGCGCGCGGCGTCTGGCACGAATCCGATCAGCTCATACGCGCGTCGCAGGCTACCGAAGCGCGTGAAATAGGCCGAAGGATACGGCACATTTTCGCTTGTTCGGATAATCTCCTCAGTCAGATAACCGTGTTCCTCCCAGAGTTTTCGGAGTGCATCCAACATTTCATCGTTGGTAAGTCCGCACGGACGCCCGTATCGGGAGAAGCGCCCTTTGTACCTGTGCGGTGCCCCGATCAAATGGTATGCTTGCTTTAGTCCGCCGAATCGCCTGGAAAGACTCTCGGCGGAAGGAAGCTCGCGATTTGCGTTGATGAGCGCCCGGTTAAGATAGCCGTAGTGCTTGTACAGGCTCGATAATCTTCTCAATGCCTCGTCATCGCTGAGCTCGCGCGGTCGTCCTGTGATGGTGGTAATTCCGCGTGTTTGCAAAATGCGCTGTACGGCCTGAAACACGCCCGCGTCGATGATCGCGGGCAAGGCTCCGTCCGCCCGCACCCACAATGCAGGGTCATTACGACGGACTCGGGACTGTAGCTTGCATGAGTTACGATTCCACACGCTGTTGCCCGCGTACTTCTCATTGGAGAGTATCTGAAGGATGGCCTTATGACGCCAGCGGCGGCCGCAGCTGTTTACGATGCCGCGTTCATTTAGACTCGTTGCGATCCTGCGCTCGTGTTTTCCCTGCACGAACATCGCAAAGATTGAGCGCACCGTGGCGATCTCGTCCGGAGGGCCAGGCACCAGCAACACTCGGTCAGTCGCCAAGCTTTTCCACTCTCCATAGGCGAGAGTACATTTGGGCGCACCATTTTGGTCGATGAGCAAGCGGCGAAATCCGTAGCCAGCGAAGCCGCCCAGCATATAGCCCTGCCGGGCGAGCCGAGTTTGACCGGCGAAGACCTTAACCGAAAGCTCGCGACTGTATTCGCCAGCCATCGCCCGCTTCCAGCTCTTGAGAAGAGCCGTAAATGGCCTTCCGTCGTTTATGAATTCCTCGGCGCAATAATGAACCTCGACGCCAGCAAGGCGGCAGGCGAATTCGTAGTAGGCGCTTGCATCTACATCCTGATAACGACCCCACCGGCTGACATCGTACACAAGGATGACTTTGAAGTCCGCCTTTCCGATCTGGACGTCCAGGATCAGTTGCTTCAATCCGCGCCGTTTTTCAAAAGTCAAACCGCTGATTCCCTCATCTGAATACGTTCGGACAATTTCCATCCCATGGGAGGCGGCATACGCATGGTTCGCGTCGGATTGATTCTTAGTGGAATACTTTTGATGGTCCGTAGACATCCGAACATATTGCGCGGCGCGTATTGGACCGCGCGGTGGGGTGAGCGTCGTACCGGAATTGGGCTTGGCTTCCATACCGCCAGTCTAAGCCAACCGGGTCGGCGGTGCGTTTCCGGCCACCCGAGACTTTTTCGCAGATTGGAATTATCTGCTCCACTCGAACTTTGGTAGAATCGGTCAATTCGACGTGAAAATGCTTTGCCGTTCAATGGTTTCAACAGTTGGGGCAGAAATCTCTCCAAAGTGTTGAAACGGCGATTTAGCAACTGGAGGATCGGGCGACGCGCCGGAGCGCATTTGACTGCGGCGATGGCGGTATTCTTCTTTACGGGCGCATCGCTAGAACGGCGATATGCCGCGAGCCATACTGAAGCTCGAAGCCGAGTCGCGCGTTAGGCTCGTTAGGCTCGATGGTCGCCTGCCCAAAGCGTTGCGGCAGCCATTCCGCCTTCCACGGAAACTCAATGATGTTGCAAAAGCCCATCTGCTCGAAGGCGTGCCAAAGCAGACCGCGTGACAACCGCGTATTGTCGTTGAAAGCGAAGGGGAAAGACTGCGTCTCGCTTAATGCCGCGTGTGGCCGCTGATAGCTGACAAGAAAATGCTCACTATCGACGACTTGCCCCATGAAAAACATAGCCTCCTTCGCACGACTGCCAGCATAGGCCAGGAAGCCGAGCGGATCGGGAAGATGGCAGAGGATGGCAAGAAGACAAACGACATCGCATCGCGGCAGATTTGGAATTAGAGACGTGCGCCAACGACGCACATATCCTGTTACTCGCCGCCCGTTGGAATCATAAAATCGGGCCTTAAATTTCGCACGCGCGCCAAGAACGCGATTGAGAAAGCCTATTGCGCTGCCGTGCTTGGCTTCGCCATCGATGCCAAGTGAAGGACGCATGCCCAGCGTGTCAGCTCGTACCGGAAGATATCCGTTGTTGCAGGCGAGATCGAGCAAAGAGCCGCCGGGGTAACGCTCAGCGATCGCGGCGACGAAATCGTCGTACATGGTCGCGAGCCGTCCGTTGGCGTCGCTGATCTTCGTCCAGCTCTCTTCCGTCTCTTCGTGGCGGTGGAACAAAAGTTGAGGCCGCACGCGCGGATCGCCGCCATTCATCCAACTGTAGGCGGCGCCGGTCTGGATGTCGTCGGAAATGATGAACGGTTGATAGTCCAGAAGTCGCGCGGCTTCCTTGCGTTCAGCGTCAGTTTTCAAGGCATCGCGCAAATCCATGTCCGGGTCCCTCTGTCTTTAGAAGCTGAAACCTTTCAGCGCCGGCTAGTCAAGCCGTGGGCGACGACCAAGGTTGGCGGCGTCCGCCGTAAGCGGAATTGAGCTGAGCACCTTGCTCCGAGGAAAACAGTCGACTCTTCAGTTCGCGTATTTGGCGGCGGTATGCCGGTCGGGCGGCGCATCTGATGTTCGACCTGCCGTTGTGGCAGGAACATTGGGCAAAACCAAGCCGACTTCCGAAATGGGTCATTCGCGCTGATTTGCCTTGTCTGAAGCCTGGTCAGCCGATGCCCTGAATGCGACCGAAAAAGCCGACGCTCCGTTCCACCAGTCGCATGCTTCGACTCCGTCAGCAACAAAGGAGTGCGACCATGCACGACAGTGAAAATGTCATTGCGACCCCGAAGCGGGTACCTTGGAACAAAGGCAAACTGATCGGCCCCAGACCACCGCTCCCGGGTCCGTGATCTGGCGCTGTTCAATCTGGCGATCGATAGCAAGCTGCGTGGCTGTGACGTTGTCGCTGTCAGAGTCGACGACGTCGCCCCCAATGGTCCCGCTATCGAGCGGGCGACTGTGCGGCAGAGAAAGACCGGGCGGCCGGTGCGGTTTGAGCTAACAGAACAGACGCGGCAAGCCATTGACGAGTATTTGGCCGCTACGGGCAAAAAGTCCGGCGACTACTTGTTTGGCGGGCGAAGAGCTGGGCAAAGCATGACTACTCGCCAGTACGCACGCCTCTTGTCGGAGTGGCTCGTGGGAATTGGGCTCGATCCGCATGCCTACGGCACGCATTCGCTCCGCCGCACCAAGGCAACCCTGATCTACCGCCGCACTGGTAATCTGCGGCGGTTCAACTTCTTCTTGGCCACACCAAGATTGAGAGCACGGTGCGGTATATGGGCATCGATGTTGACGATGCTCTGGCTATCTCGGAACAGGTTGAAATCTGAGCACCTCGCCTCAGCCTCTCAAGCTCCCATGTCGGCTTTTCTGGACGCTTTCGGGGGCTTAGCCGACGTAGAGCCGACATGGCAAAACCGACGCGCCTGACCCAAAGCTGCTGACGACTTGCTTAAGCTCAAACATCTATTTGCGCGGCAGACCGGGCTTTTCTTGAGAAGCTAATGCGAATCTTGCCGGCTGTCCCAGATCTTTTGCATGTTTGCATCGAACGCGCGGTCGTCCTTGCGCAATTCGCTAAACACCGCGTGCGAGCGTTCGTCGGCGAGGATATCTTCGGTACCGCTCGCGATGCCTTCGAGCACGCGTGCGGCGATGTCGGCGGGGCTCGACTTCGGCGCCATGAGGCCCGCGGTCATGTCGGTGTCGATGTAACCGGCATAGACGCCGATCACCAGGGTGCCCTGCGCGCGCAGCTCAAAACGCACCGCCTTGGTCAGCGACCATTCGGCCGCCTTAGACGCGCAATAGGAGCCTTGCGTCGGCGCATTGAAGAAGCTCACGACGGAGAGCATGTTGACCAAAGCTCCGCCCCCATTGCGCTTTAGCACCGGAGCAAACGCGCGGCACATGGCCAGCGTGCCGAGATAATTCGTCTCGATCTCCAGTCGTGCGTCATCCATCGTCGGCGCGCCAAGCGCCGGGACGAAGCGCGCAACGCCGGCATTGTTGATCAAGATATTGACGTCGTGGCACCGAGTTGCGGCGGTTGACACCTGTTCGATCTTGGTGATGTCGAGTTGCACCGGCTCGACAACGACGTCCCCAGCGGCGCCCTCGATCGTACGCGCCGCAGCATAAATTTTAGTGCAGCCCGCGTCCCGCAGCGCCTGGACAAAGGTGCGGCCTAAGCCACGATTGGCGCCGGTCACCAACGCCGTCAATCCCTTGATCTTCATGTTTCTCGATACCACACAAGCGCAACTATAGCCCGGATTGTTGATCGCCTGCAGAATTGCAAGTCAAATTGTGGCCGATCGGATCGCGATCATCCCAATCACCGACCAAGGGCTGCGTAGTCTGTGAAGGTTCCCTAGGGTCCGCGTCCGCCCGCCGGAGGCAAAATCGCTACCTTTGAAATTCACAGAACCTCGGCATGTTCCTGCCGATAGCTCCGGGTCGCCTGCCGGGCAGCAATTCGGTTGCTTCCGGGGGCCAAGCAGGGCATCACCAGACGGTAATTATTCGCGGACGCCAGTGCTAATCGTGCTCGGCTCCAGCGAGTGCGTCTTGGACCTTCGTAACGGCTTCCTTCGTCCAATCGAAATCTACCGTGGCGGGAAGACCCTGTTGAAGCAGTGGCAACACGTATTCGAGGGCGGAAATCATCTGAGAATTTATTCTCCGCAACCTGGCATTCTCTTCTGCCATTTGCCTCGTGTCGGTTGTCAACTTTTTAAAGTCGCTTTCGAGGTCCGACATAGCAATCTCCAAACCATTCAGGCCGAAGCGCCAGTTGATTGATTAGAGACAAGAAAATCAGCATCCCTCAAAGCAAACAAACGCAATCGAAGTTAACACATTCCCATCGTCCGATGATGGAACGGAATGCCACTTGGCGCGCTCCGGCCTCGCATTCCTGCATGGTGCCCCTCGGTCGAATAGCCATAAATTGACGCGACTTCTTCTTTTTTTGCAGATTGTGCGCGCCACTCGGCATCCCCTGGGACAGGAGCGCTAGCGCGACACCATACCTAACACCGCACAATACAGAGCCGTATTGGGTCGCGGGTAGGGTACTCCAGAAGGATTTGGTGACGCTCGTCGATAACGTGACCAAAAGTGTTCCCAATGTCTGGTTCAGGCATTTTTCGACCGCTGACCATGTCCGCTCCGATGGCAGCTATCGGGGATAAAGCGGACATGCCGCGTTCTTCGCAATTCGGTAGCAAATGACCCATTGCTGACATTCGCTGCCCTTCTCCCCCTCTTTAGGGCACCAATGCGAACGCCACGACCAAGCAGTTGGTTTGCTGTATCCTTTCGCCATGAGCGACGCCGAGATCCCGCTTCAGGGCGGGCGTACTACGCCTTCAATCGTGCGCGTGGGGCAGACCGTGCGGCGCCCCCCGCGGCTGACGGCCGAATTCGTCCACGTTCTGCTCGAACATCTGGCCGCGGTCGGCTTCGACGGAGCTCCTCGGTTTCTCGGCACTGACGACAACGGCAGAGATATCTTGTCCTATATCGAGGGCGAAGTCCCGGCCGAGCTTGGCTGGCACAAGGACGAGGTGCTGGTCGCAGCCGCGCAGTTGATTCGTGAGTTTCATGACGCGACAGTCGGGCTTCTGGGTCACCAAGCAGGCGCACCACGGCGACTGGAAATCGTCTGTCACAACGATCTGTCCCCGTGCAATTTCGTCTTTCGCGTTGGGATTCCCATTGCACTGATCGACTTCGACACGGCGGCGCCCGGCACACGGCTAATGGACCTCGGCTACGCAGCGTGGCTTTGGCTCGATCTCGGAGATTCGGACATTGGCATTGCCCCTGAAGAGCAACGGCGACGACTTCGATTGTTCGTCGCAGCCTATGGCGATGAAATCAGCGTATCGTCGGTCAAAGAAGCGATCGTTTATCGGCAAGAATTGCTGACTGCGGAAGGTGACTACACGGACCGACCCGCGATGGCGCAATGGGCCCGCCATTGCAGGAGCTGGACGCTTAAAAACCTATAGCGTGATGGCCGACGGCTTCAACCCGAATGCCTTGCGCGAGTATTGCGACAGCAAATGTTACTTGAGCGGCTTCTGCAGCGCCGCCATCAGGCTCGCCAGAACCAATATGCCGCCGGCGGCGATGAGCCCGAGCGCAAGGCTTTGCGTCGCATCGACGACAGCCCCCGCCGCGACAGGGCCGATGATCTGGCCGATCGCGAAAGCCGTCGTGAAGAGCGCGACCGATCGTCCCCAACTCGCCTCCGGCAAATTCTTGCGAGCGAATGCGGTCACCGACGTCGGGCCGATGTAAAGCGAGATACCGAAGATCGTCGCGGAGAGCAGCAAGCCGACGTGGCCGGACGCAACAATCGGAAGGAGCGTGCCTACCCCGGTGGCAAGGCATGACAGAGACAGCGCACCGCCGCCCTTCGATCGCGCCAGGACCGGCCGCCAAGGGAAAGGCGACAGCATCGCCGCGATGCCCAATGTGCTCCACGTCGCTGCTATCCAAAGGGGTGTGATCCCTTTCGTCCTCATCCAGGCGACCAGGAATGTCACGTAGACGATGTAGCCCACACCGAACAGGAAGTAGGCCGCCAGTCCATAGGTCATGCGCGCTGCGGGCAGGGCGGCTTCGTCCGTCGAAGCAGCGCTTTGTGCGGCAACAGGCGCCGCGCGCGCGGCTGCCGCAGCCGGCCAAATCGAAATGCCCGAGACAGCCGCCATTAGGAGCCAGGCCGTCGGCCATGCGCCCGCCCCTACGCGCTCGAAAAGAATCGGCAGCACGGCGCCGGTTAACAGCATTCCGAAGCCGCCACCGCCGAAATAGACAGCGATCGCCAATGCGTTGCGACTGGCATCACCGCGAAACAGGGTTGCTGCCATGGCGCCGCCGGCAATGAACACCGGCGCGCCGCCGACGCCCGCCAATATCCGGAACGCACTTTGAAGCCACAAATCGCGCGTCAGCGCCGATCCGAGCAGTGCCAGCGCGGTCAGGAACATGCCTCCATTGAAGATGGCTTGCGGGCCAGTCTTCGAGATCAGGCGGAGCGCCAACACCGCGCCGATGAGATATCCGATCGCATTGGCCGTGTTGATCCAGCCGGCTTCGGTGTAACTCCAGCCAAGATCTGCGCGCATCGACGGCAGGATCAATCCGTAGGCGAACCGTGCGAGGCCATTGCTCACGGTCGGCCCAAGCGAAAGCCCGACGGCAACCCACCAAGCCGTTCGTGACGACAAACTCGTTCCTGTGGTCACGGCTTCGCCCCGAGAATGACGGCGACGGCGCGCCGCGCCGCTTCGATCGGCTTTCGACTCTGCTGGATGTAAGCCTCGACGACAGCGCCATCCCAAAGCGCCATGAGCTGATGCGCAACCATATCCGGCTGCGCTGCCCCGGCCTCGGTCGCAATTGTACGAAAAATGCCTCTGACCCAGTCTTTGTGACTCCGCACCAGCGCGTGCAGTGGACCTCGAGGATTGGCTTCCTGGGCTGCCAGATTGATGAAGGCGCAGCCCTTGAATTTTGGGTCAGACGCGAACCGTTCTGCAGCATCGAACAGCGCATCGGCGCGTCGAGCGGGCGATCGCGCCTTGGCCAGATGTTTCTCGATCACCTCGCGCCGCAACTCCGCTAGCCGTTCGAACGCGGCAAGCGACAGCGCCTCCTTGGACGCAAAGTTGTTGTACAGCGTCATGCGCGCGACGGCGGCCCGATCCGTGACCTCGTTGATGCCGACGTTCGGCAAGCCGCGCTCATAGAACAATGCGGCGGCCGTCTCGATAAGGCGCTCACGCGGCGTCCGTTTGTCTGTCATGGCGCTCTCCGATAGGTATACCGATCTACCTAATCACGCAGCGGCGCGTCTTCAAGCGGCGGCAGCCGGCTTAAGTCACACCGACGACGCGATGTGACAGGACATGACCGAAATGCCGGTAGATCTCACGCGGTGCGGATGCCACTACGGGTCAAGTGTTCGCAAATTTCGCTGACGGAAGCCGTCGTCAGGCGGCAACCTTCGCTTTAACCACGCCCTCTCCGGCGCGCGCCATGATCGTGGCCGCATTGCGATAGAGGATCGCCTCTCGTGCCTCTGTCCCGATCTCGGCCTCCTCCAGCGCCTTCCGCGTCCAGTCTACGCCGAACGCACTGCCGTCTGTGCCGCACACGATCCGTTCGGCCCCGTATAGCCGGACCGCGGCCTCGATCGCTCGCGACCCAAAGGAGTTGCAGTCGACATACACCGCGGCGGCCCGGCGAAACCGGGCGGAAGGCAGCTCTTCATCGGGCGTGTCGAGCAGGCAGCGATGATCCATCCGCTCGACCTCATAGGGGATGTTGCCGCCCAGATTATGTACCACGACGGTCGCATCGGGGTAATCCGCCAGAAGATCAGTCAGACACAGCGTCACCATCACCGATGACAGACTTGCCTGCATGTCCAGCGTGCCGTTGCGTCGCCGAGCGTTGTCTGTGCTGCCGGCGACTTTGGGGAACGCGTCTCCCGGCCGCGGCCCGTGATGAATGAAAACGACCGCTTTATGGCGATTGGCTACCGCCAGCAGTGGCCGCGCCGCCTCGGCGTTATCCCGCGTCAAGAACAAGTTTCCGGGCAACTGCGCCCCGATCATCCCCGGCAGCTCCAATACTCGTTCGAACTCCGCTGCGGCCGCCGCCTTATCGGTCAACGGCAATGCCGCAAACGCCGCAAACCGGCCGGGATGCGCCGCACAGATCGCCGCTAGTCCATCATTCACCTTCCGGCACAGCGGCAGTGCCTCGTCGATCGGCTGTGCCTCGATCCAGCAGAACGAGCCCAGCACCGACAGAACGCTTACCGAAACATCCTGCCGGTCCATGCGCTCCAATTCCACCACGGCGTCATTGAACGCCTCGGCCAGCGGGGTGTCGGCCATTCGTGGCGCCTTCAGCACCTCAACCCCATCTATTCCACGAACGATGCGCGGCTCCCGCGTGCGCGCCCGCAGCGCGTCGGCGATCTCGGAGGGCTTCCAATGCGCGTGCATGTCGATCATCATGGCTTGTACTCCCGGGCGTGCTTCTTCTCTGGCTTGTCAGCCAGCTTACGCCTCGCCTCCGCCCGGAGGCAACACATGTTGCTTGGATGCTGCTTGATGGTTTGACGGAGGACCATACAAAGCTACTCGGCTTGCAGAACGGAGGGTGCGCTCCGATAATCTTTGGTGCGTCTGAACGATCGCGATCAAGGTTGGTGTGTTTGCGAAAGTCGAATTGAGCGATGAGGCACAGAGAAAACGTAACGAGTCGAAGGCCCGATCGAATCAAGACTGCAGTTGGGAAGTGGAGTACATCGTTTCGCCGCTCGGCAGGCCCGCCTGCTGTGCCGATCACCGCATAGATGACATAGAGCAGAATAACTTGGACAAAAGAGGCCGTGTGCAAACGGAGATATTAGTAAAGTCGTTCACTTGCCGATGATGAATTTCAATTGCGCTGCCGTCGCAGGCGAGATCGTGAACATGGCGTCGACGGCTCGAGCAGTTTCTTCGCCGGTCATCGGCTGAATATCGATCCTTACTTTCTTCGCGAGGGATTGAAAAGCTGGGTCGGCCAGAGTGTCGGTCATCGCCTTCCGCAAAAGCGCTACTCGGTCGGCAGGCGTTCGAGGCGGGGCGGCGATCGGGCGACCGAGCGCCAATGGTGCGAAAAGCACTCGCATCATTTGCCTTGCTTCGGGCGTCTTGGCTTCATCGAGCATGTTCGGGAGGTCCGGATAACGCGGATCTTTATCGAGTCCCGCCTGCGCGACGAGAAGGACCTTCCCGGCACGTGCGAAGCCGGCGACCTGCGATCGGAAGGTCGAGACTGTGATGCCGCACGCGCTGTTAACCTCGCCCCGCTGCATGGCCATGATTCGGTCCGGCGTTCCGCGATAGCCCGAAATGACCTTGAACTTCATGCCGAGGATCTTCTGATAAGCAATCGGGAAGGAGTAGGATTGAGCACCTACGCCAGTTGCGGCCGCAACCGCTTGTTTGATGTAGAAGTCGGAGATCGTCTTGATACCGCTTGCCGGCGAGGCGACGCAGGTGTCGACGTCGCTATTCATATTGATGAGCCAATTAAATTTTCTGCCTTCGAATTCAACCTGCGAATTCTTGAAGAGTTCTTCTTCGAGCACGGTTCCGCGCACCATGCCGATATACGTTCCATCTTTCGGAGCTGTCACATAAAGCTGGTTCGCCATCACCATCCCGCCTGCCGCCGGGATATTCTGAACAATGATGGCGGGGCGCCCGGGAATATGACGCGGCAGATATTGTGCGAGAGCGCGAACATAGGTGTCATATCCGCCTCCTGCCGCGTTGGGCACAGCTATTGTGAGACTTCGGCCTTTATAAAAAGTGCTCGCATCCTCCGCGAGCGCCGGCAAACTGCCAGCGATGAGCAGCATCGAGCCAACAGCTGATGCCAACGACGAAACGCGGAACGGCCCGTACATCATTTCCCCCAGGCTATCGTAAGGGGCTTTTTGCCTATTCCCGTTAGAAAGTAAGTTAGATGGCGGCCGGTCCGACGGAGCGTGGCGTCTGAATAACGCCTGTGAGTCGGTCTTTGGGCAGAGCCAGAATTGCGGGTTCGTCGAAGACGTCGCCCATTTTCGAGGCGACGCCATTCCGGGCGATTTCATCCAGCCATTTGCGATGGATGCGGGGATCCTGATCCTCATACTCGATCTGGCGACCGCCGCGTTGGACGGAAACGGAACCCAAACCTTCAGCGCTTTTGCGTCTCAGGGAAACAAAGGGATATCGCCGGCTGCCGAGGCTGCACGCTAAATACCGCGCGGGCTCCGGCACCGTATTGAAATGCTGATGGAACATCCAGAACGGCGGAGTGTACATCACGCCATGCCGCCACGGGATTTCTTTGAACTCCGAATCACCCTCATACCAGAGAAGAGTGAAGCCCGCACCGTCGATCGCGTGCACATGAGTGCCAGCAGCATGGCGATGGGCTTTTTTGTAACGGCCAGCAGGGATCTGTGAGACATGCGCGTGCAACACGCCGTCCGCCAGAATGAAATCCACCGTCAGTGAACCCTTACCACGCATGTCCGCGTCATAAAGTTTGAACTCCGTCAGATCATGGACGAAGTTCGTTTCCCAGAGATTTTCTGTCGCTGTGCCGGGACCGTTGTCGTAGGTCGAATAATCGCCCTCGGCGCCGTCGAAATATTTTTTGTTCCCGATGCGCTCCGGGAACTCATAGGGGTTGTCGAACACATAGCCGACGTTGTGATAGAGGTTCAGCGCCAGCGGCGCGTTGTGCGTGCATGAGATGCGTGTGGGTTCGAGTCCCGATCCGTTAAAGAATTGATATCGACAATTCAGCGGGACGGCGAACAAGGCGCTGGGGCCCCATTCGAAGGTGCGGACCTCTCCACCGGGCAGCCAGATTCTTGTCGAGCCGTGTCCCGTGAGAACGTAAAATAGAGCTTCGTAGATGTGTTTAACCGGGTTGGTCTTCTTTCCGGGCGGAACCTCGATGACGTAATTGGCCATAAAGTCGCCAGCGCCATACGTATGCGCGAAACAGCCGCGTGCGTCATAACGGTCCCAAACGCTGGTTTCGAGCGCAATAAGGTCATGCCCAAAATCCACATGAATTGGAATCTTTTCGGCCGCTGCCCAATCGCCGTACGGATCAAAAAGCACGCGCGCCCTTTCCGGGAGAGGCATCGGGGAATTCGACTCAGTCATTCTCGTGCTCCTGCTATGTTTCGGGTCGATCGCGCCTGGCCCATGGTTTTCATTGATAAGGGGCCTGCGGCCCCCCAGCCGTCAAGGCTTGCGGTTACGACGGAGTTAGCTTCGCAGGTTTGATTGAGGCGCAGGCTACGTCAGGATAAGCAGGGCGGCGTTACGTGCGAGCCGGTCACGCCAGTAGCAAGACGACGCCGCTGTCGAGAGGGGGAGGGGCGCTTCGCCGAAGCGGCCTCCCTGTTATCGACGACCATTTCCCTGTTCTCGGGTACTGAATTCCCTGTTCGACTCGCTAGGGAAATCCGCCGGAAAGGCCTGGGGCGCCGCGTGATCTTAGGCGACGTGCGCACGGTGTGGTCTGATTTTCGCAAATTTCCCTGTATTTTTCCCTGTTGGCAGGGAATTCAGGGCAGAGACAGGTTCGCAAGGGACTGCGTCGTCAGCCA
>JASHVN010000532.1 GCA_030044555.1 Xanthobacteraceae bacterium
CGCCGCAGCATCAGGATGCGCCGCAGCATCGGTGGACGCGAGCCGAACGAAGAGAAAGGCTATTTCGCCGCGCTCGTCACCCTGTCCCGAGCCGCCTGCGCGGCGCGGGCGGTTTCGGCAAGCGAGGCGAGCGCATTCTGCTGATCGCCGCCGGGTTGAATGACGCCGGCGGAAATCAGAAGCTGCATCGCCTCCTCGACCGAGATGTCGAGATCGATCACGTCGCGCCGCGGCACATAGAAGAAGAAGCCGGTTGTCGGGTTGGGCGTGCAGGGCATGAAGGCGGAGACGTGCTCGGTCGGCGGCAGGCGCGCGGAGATCTCGGCGGTCGGCGACTGGGTCAACAGCACTAGCGACCACATGCCCGGCGCGGGGAATTCGACCAGCCCCACTTTGCGGAAGCTCGATCCCGAGCTTGAGAACAGCGTCTGAAAAATCTGTTTGGCGGTGCGGTAGATCGGCCGCACGATCGGCATGCGGCCAAGCAGGCTCTCGCCGAGGCTGACGAGCTTGCTGCCGACCAAATTGGCGGTGAGGAAGCCGAGCAGCGTCAGCGCCACGAAAACGATGATCAAGCCGAAGCCAGGGATATCGACCGGCAGATAGGTCTCCGGGCGATAGGCCGTCGGGATGAAAGGCCGCACCCAATTGTCGACCCAGGTGACGAACCACCAGACGAGCCACAGCGTCACCGCAACCGGTCCGGCAACGATCAGCCCAGTCAAAAAATAATTGCGGAGACGGGCGATAACCCCCGACGTCGGTCTGGCCGGCGGGGCTGGCTCTATCCCGATCTGATCGTTCACGTTGCTCATTGGTCGGATCGTCAGCGGAATCTCATCGCCGACAATATATCACGATATTACGCCGCGGCGGCGGTCACTCCACCGTCACCGACTTGGCGAGATTGCGCGGCTGATCGACGTCGGTGCCGAGAATAATCGCGGTGTGATAGGCGATGAGCTGCACCGGTACCGCATAGACCAGGGGCGACACGGTCGCCGGCATGGCCGGCAGCGTCAGCATGGCCAGCAGCTCGCATTTGGCGGCACTCACAGCCTTGGCGCCCTCCGGATCGGTGACGAGGATAAGCTTGCCGCCGCGCGCGGCGACTTCCTGCATGTTGGAGACGGTCTTGTCAAAAACCCGATCATGGGGCGCGATCACGACGACCGGACTGGTCTCGTCGATCAGCGCGATCGGGCCGTGCTTGAGTTCGCCGGCTGCGTAACCTTCGGCATGAATGTAGGAGATTTCCTTAAGCTTCAGTGCGCCTTCGAGCGCGATCGGGAAGCTGGTGCCGCGGCCGAGATAGAGCACGTCGCGCGATTTTGACAGATCGCGGGCGAGTTGCTCGATCTGCGGCTCGAGCGACAGCGCCTCGGCAAGATGGCGCGGAACTTCGATCAGCGCATGAACGAGACGCTGCTCGTCGCTCGTCGACAGAACGCCGCGCGCCCGTCCCGCCGCGATGGCGAGCGCAGCCAGCGCCGAAAGCTGACAGGTGAACGCCTTGGTGGAGGCCACGCCGATTTCCGGACCGGCCAGCGTCGGCATGATGATGTCGCTCTCGCGGGCGATGGTCGAGGTCGGCACATTGACGATCGAAAGCGTGTGCTGCTTGTGCTCACGCGCGTAACGCAGCGACGCCAGCGTGTCCGCGGTCTCACCCGACTGCGAAACGAAGATGGAAAGATTTCCCGGCAAGAGCGGCGCGTCGCGGTAACGGAACTCGGAGGCGATATCCACCTCCACTGGCAAATGGGCGAAGCGCTCGAACCAGTATTTCGCGACCATGCCGGCGTAATAGGCGGTGCCGCAGGCGGCGATGGCGATGCGGTCGAGCTTGTTGAAATCGAACGGCAGCCGCATCGGCAGTGCCACGCGTTCCGCCGCCATATCGAGATAGTTCGACAACGTGTGGCCCACGACTTCCGGCTGCTCGTGAATCTCCTTGGCCATGAAATGGCGGTGATTGCCCTTATCGATGAGCATCACCGCGGCCTGCGACTTGAGCACGTCGCGCTGTACGATCGCGCCGCCGGCGTCGTGCACCTCGGCGCCCTCGCGGGTGACGATTACCCAGTCGCCGTCCTCCAGGTAACTCACCACGTCGGTGAACGGCGCGAGCGCGATGGCATCGGAACCGACGAACATGGCGCCATCGCCGAAACCGATGGCAAGCGGTGAGCCTTTGCGCGCGCCGATGAGGAGATTTTCTTCGCCAGCGAAAAGGAAGGCGAGCGCAAACGCGCCGCGCAGCCGCGGCAGCGCGCGCTTGACCGCCTCGGCCGGAGAAGCGCCGCGCTTTAATTCCTCGGTGACCAGATGCGCCACCACCTCGGTGTCAGTCTCGGTGGCGAATGCAGCGCCGTCGGCTTCCAGCTCCCGCCGCAGCTCGGCGAAATTCTCGATGATGCCGTTGTGCACGACCGCAAGCTTGTCGGTCGCGTGCGGATGCGCGTTGTTCTCGGTCGGGCGGCCGTGCGTTGCCCAGCGGGTATGGCCGATGCCGATGGTGCCGGACAGCGGCTCGCGGACAAGCCGAGCCTCGAGGTTTCGGAGCTTGCCTTCGGCGCGGCGGCGGGTAAGGACACCCCGCTCCAGCGTCGCCACGCCGGCCGAATCATAGCCGCGATATTCGAGACGCTTGAGCGCATCGACGAGCTGCGGCGCCGCCGGCTCGGTTCCGATGATTCCGACAATCCCGCACATCCGCTGGATGTTCTCCTTTCAGGGAAAGCCTTCAGCAGTCGCCAACAAACTTCCCCTTTACGGCCAGCTTAATTTACCGACCACTGATTACCGTTTCCTGGACGTTAATAGTTAAAGCGCAACCAAAAACTTTGCGGAAATCAAATAGAATTGCGCTCCGTGACAGGCGCATCGACATGAATTTGGGTCGCTCGGCGATGCGCAGGTTCTCACGCCTCATCGCGCTCACGGGGCTTTTCTCTTGCCGATTGCTTTGAGCGCGCGCAAGCGCGTCGCCCAACCTTCCTTAATGACTTGCCGGGCGCGCCAGCGCGCCCGCCGGCACGTTGGCGGCGATGACCGAACCCGAGCCCACATAGGCGCCATCGCCGATCTCGACCGGCGCCACCAGCGCCGAGTTCGAACCGATGAAGGCATCCTTGCCAATTTCGGTGCGGTGCTTGGCGTTGCCGTCGTAGTTACAGGTGACGGTGCCCGCGCCGATATTGGCGCCAGCGCCCACGAAAGAGTCGCCGATGTAGCTCAAATGATTGGCTTTGCGCCGGCTTCGACCGTCGCCTCCTTGAGCTCGACGAAATTGCCGATATGAACGTTTTCGCCAAGCCGGCTGCCCGGCCGCAGCCGCGCGAAAGGTCCAACCGATGCGCCCTTGCCGACCTCTGCGCCGACAAGATGCGAAAAGGAATGGATGACGGCGCCGTCCTCCACACTGACCTTTTCGCCGAACACCACATAGGGCTCGACGACGACATCCTTGCCGAATTTGGTATCGGCGGACAGAAACACCGTCTCCGGCGCGATCAGCGTCACGCCGGCATCGAGCGCAGCCTTGCGCAAGCGCTGCTGCGCCACCGCTTCCGCCTCGGCGAGTTCCTTTTTAGTGTTGATGCCGCGCACATCGTCCTCCTCAACCTCGACCGCGACCGCAGCAAGTCCCATGCCGCGCGCGATCTCGACCGCGTCAGTCAAATAATATTCGCCCTTGCGATTGGCGTTGCCGATCCGCTCGAGGATCGCCAGCGCGGTCTTGCCGGCAAGCGCCATCATGCCGCCATTACAAAGATCGATCGACCTTTCGTCGGCCGTTGTATCTGCCTCTTCACGGATGGCGATGAGGCGATCGCCCTGTGTGATCAGCCGGCCGTAACCCGTCGGATCAGCGGGACAAAATCCGAGTACCGCGACCGCCGCACCTGCAGCGAGCGGCTCCCGCAATCGCGCCAGCGTCGACGGCCGGATGAGCGGCGTGTCACCATAGAGGACGAGAACATCGTCGGGCCGCTGCACGATCGCAGACTTTGCCGCCAGCACGGCGTGCGCGGTTCCACGCCGCTCGTGCTGCACGAAACACGCTGCACCTGGGAAATAAATATCGGCCTCGGCGGCAACGGCGTCCTGACCGGGCCCGACCACAACAGCAATCGTCGAGGCGCCGAACTCGGCGACGGCGGACAGCACATGGCCAAGCAGCGACCGCCCTGCGACCCTATGCAAGACCTTCGGGCGCGCCGAGCGCATGCGCGTGCCCTCTCCGGCCGCAAGAACGATGACCAGGCCGCTGCGAGCCTCCATCGGAAGACCTCCGTGGCGCTCTCATAGCCGAGCCGGCTGACCGCTCAAAGCGCGCATTGCGCCGATGGCAAACGCCGGCCCCCGGCAAACGCGCGTCGCGAAAAGGGCCTGAAAATCAGAAATCTGCTAGTTTTTATTACTGATTCGCTTTGCAAAACTCACCTCGGAACCGCGGAGCGGCGGCGTGGTGCTTAAAAATCCAGCCATAAAGGGACCCGTGCAGGCTCCGCCGCCGAAGGCCGCGATGGCGCGAGCCTTCACCATTTCGCATTTGTGGCGGATGGCGCTGTGGGGCGCGACCGCTGCGGGTGCGCTTCTCATTGCGGTGCTTACGACCCGCAGCGACCCCGGCTCGCAGCGCATGGCGACACTCATTTCAGAGCCCGGCAAGAACCATGTCGCCGCCCGGCCGTTCGACGCACAAGCGGAAACGCGCAAGCTCGCCGAAAGCGTGCGCAGTTTGACCATCAAAAACGGCCAACTCGAATCGCGGCTCGCCGTGATCGAGCAAAACGTCAACGACGTCACCGGATCGATCACCAAGCAGATCAACGAGGTCAGAAGGGAGGCGGCGAACACCTGGCCTGCCGACGCCAAGCCCGAGCCGATTACGCCCGCGGTCGTTACCTCCATGATGAGCCCGATGGAGACCCCAAGCCCCTTTGGCGCCCCGTTGCCGCCACCACCGCGAACCTCCCCGGCAACGCAATCGCCAGGCGACATCACGGGTTCGGTCGCCTCCGCCGCTCCGGCCGCGAAGCCAGGCGCGTATGGCGTAGATGTGGGCAGCGCGCTCTCCATCGACGTGCTGCGCGCGCGCTGGCTCGGCATCCGTTCGGCGCATTGGCATCTCTTTGAGGGATTAACGCCCACGGTGGTGCTGCATCAGATGGCGAGGTCGAACCGTGTCGAGTTGCGCCTGGTCGTGGGACCGCTCGATAGTTCAGACGCCGCGGCGCAGCTTTGTGCCGCTCTGGCAGCGTACCGGCTGCTCTGCCAGCCTACAGCGTTCGACAGTTCCCACATTGCCCTGCAATAATATTGCGAGCAGCGGGCGCCCTCTTTTCGCTCGATGGGACGTGACTGGACTGTGGCTGTGATAAGCTTGGTTAGCCCCAGGTCCGGTTATCTTTTCCGGTTATCTTTAGAGAGCCCCATTTCGCCGATGCGACGTCCGCTTTTCTCCCCTACGGCCCGCCAGGCCAATTGGCTCCTCGTCATCGGCTTTCTCGCCGTCGGAGAAGCCATGTATTTGCGCTTCATGGCGATCGAGAATTCAACCGTCGCCCTCGCCTGTCGGGCAGGCCTGTCGACCTGGCTGTGCAGCAGTTCCCGGCTCGCGCTTGTGCTTTTCACTTACGAAATATTCGGCGCGGTGGCGCTCGCGGCGGCGTTGCTCAATCTGTTGCGGCCGTCGTTGGTGTTGGTTGGCTTGACGCTGGCGGCGGCCGGCTTTGGCCTCGTGCTGCACAACGTCGATCTGTCGGGATTAGCGATCGGCGCGCTGATTCTCAGTCTGGCGCGTCCCGCACCAACGCCAGAATAAAGGCGAGGCAGACAAGGTCTGCAGCAAACCACAGCGCTTGCCAATTGGCGAAGCCCTCGTTGACCGCGATGTAGGCTGCCGCGGCGGCGAGCAGGAACGCGCCGCCCAACTCGGCCTTGGCGCGCGGCCCAACTGGCCGGGAGGTTGAGCAGAACAGCACCAGAAACGGCACGACACCGGCACAGAACGGCGCAAACGGTATATCGCGGTAGCGCGGATCGAAAGAAAGACCGAGCGCGACCTCCACCGCCAGCAAAAACAGCACCAGGAAGACGATCCCGAGCCCGATGCTCAACGCCGTATGCCCCTCCCCCCGCCGTGACAGCAGCGTGGAAAAAGCCGGCACTGGCCGCTCTCTGGCGCAGGCCATTGCGCAAACGATCGGCGCGCATATGGCGACCGCCGCCTGGGCAAGCGAGCGCATCCAGCTTCCCACGGTAAAGCTGTCGACCGGAATGGCTTCGAGCGTCCAGCCGAACAGCACAGCCGAAAGAAATGAGAGCGCCGCGATTCGCCACCAAAAAAATGGCGGCGGTTTCTTTGGCAGGGCCCCATAGGCGCCGCCGAACACCAAGCCTGCGAGCAAAATGCCGGCCAATGCCTGCATGAGCCAATGCGGATGGTCGGACACGGCACCGCCGGAGAGATCGAATTTCGGCGCTCCCGTTGCGCGATCGAATATGCCCCAGTGGCCGCCGACGGAGCCTTCGAGCCAGCGCTTCCATGGCTGATCGAACGCCTCGATGACGTTGACGCGGAAATGCTCACGCCTGGCGAGGGCCAGTGTCTCTTCGATCGCGCGCGCCTGATTTGACGGCGACGGCCGCGCGCCTTCGCGCATGCGGCCGGCGCTCGGCCAGCCGAATTCGCCAATGACGATGTCCTTGTTCGGGATGGCGGCGGCGACTTTTTGATGAATTTCGTCGAGATGGGAGGCGGCGAGGCGCGCCGGCAGCGGAAAGTCCTCCCAATACGGCAGAACGTGAATGGTGACGAAGTCGACTGCGCTCGCCACGTCGCGGTAGCGCAGCCAGTATTCCCACACGTCCGCATAGGTCACCGGCTGCGACACCTCCGCTTTGACTTGGCGGATGATGCTTTCGAGGTCATTTGCCGACATGTCGCCGCGCAACAGCACCTCGTTACCCACGACAAGGGCGCTGATCGTATCGGGATATTTCTTGGCAAGCGCCACGGCGGTGGCAATTTGCTGATGATTCTTGATGTTGTCGCCGGAAAGCCAGATCCCCTGCAGGACCTTCAGCCCGTGGCGCTTCGCGATCTCCGGAACCTGATCGAGGCCCGCGTCGATCGAATAGGTGCGTACGCAGTCGGTGTATTTCGCCAGCAACGCCATGTCGGCGTCGATCTCGGCGGCGTTGACGCGCGTTCCTTCGACCAGCGGATCCTGGCCGTCGCGGAACGGCGCATACGACACGCAATAAAGCTTTTGCCCGTTAGCAAGCAGGGATGACGGCAGCACCACCGGCCTGCCCAGCCACCACCATGCGATGGCGATTGCGAGCGCTGTGAGCGCAAACAGCGTTACCGCGCCAATGCGGGAATTTGCGTCTGCCGAGGAAGCCACAGCCGTGCCATTAACCCCGGCCGCGTGTCGTGCCAAGCGGGAGAGTGACCGGAACCGCCATGCCGCGATCTGCCCTGGACAAATCGACCGAGTTGAGTTGTGGTCGTCCCGGCCACATCGAAAACGGCTGCCGCAATGGCGGCTTAATTTGATGGCCCACCAGATGTCCCCCATCGGCTCGTACCAGCCCAAACCAAGTCAAGCCATGCTCCATCGTGCGCTTAGCGTTGTCGGCGGACTGTGCGCCGCTATTCTTTTCCTGACAGCCCCACAGGCTCCGTTGACCTTTCCGGCCCACGCGCAAAACGCCGATTCCAAGCCGGCCGAAAAGAAGCCTCCCGCTGGGCAACAGCCGCCGCAAAAAGTGGATGAGTATACGGAAATCCAGCATGAGGTTGTTGGTCCCGCCGGCAACCCGGAGTGCGTGTGGCTGGGCCGCCGCGTGGTCAGCCTGCTCTGGCGCGACGACCTCGACACTGCCTTCCGCCATCTCGACCTTTACGATCGCTTTGGCTGTCCGGCCGGCCACGTTCAGGCGGCATTCCGCTGCCTTATCCTTCATGCCGACAGCATCGACGCGAAGGCCCCGGATAGCCTGAACGGGCGGGTCGAGGCCTGTTGGATCAATCCAGCCCAGCCGGCCCCCCCGCCTCCGCCTCCCTCCGCTGCGACACCCAGTCCGCCGGCCAAGCAATAATGGAACCAAACGCGTTAGGTGGCGTTTGCTTCGCTGCTAAAAGAGTTCCGGAATCCTCTTTGTTGTCTTGAATTTGCCATGCCCACTCGCTACTTATTGTCACGCCGCTCGCAAGGTAGCCTTACCCTCCTTACGACCAACTTCGAACCTTGGGGACAGGTTCGGGCCAGTGCCTCTTTGCCCCACGTGGTTTGAATCCGATGCGCACCGTCGCTGCCGTGCTCGCGCTCGTTGTGTGCGTGCATGCCGGCCTGTGGGCTCTCCTGCGAACGCAAACGACGGCTCCTGATATTAACGGTCAGCTGGCCAGCGTCTCCTATTCGCCGTTTGCCAATTCGGACGACCCCGACAGCGGCGCCCGCCCGACTCCGGAGCAGATCCGCGCTGATCTGAAAGCCATTGCGCCCTACACCCGGGCGATCCGCACCTATTCGTCGACCGGCGGCGCCGAGCTTATTCCGCCGATTGCCGCCGAGTTCGGCCTCAAAGTCTCGGTCGGCGCCTGGATCAGTAAGGACCAGGCGCGCAACGAGCGGGAAATCCACTCCGCGATCGAACTGGCGCGCCACAACAGCAACGTTAACGCCATCATCGTCGGCAACGAGACGATCTATCGCGGCGAGCTGACGATCGATCAGCTCATTGCGCTCATCAAGAAGGTGAAACAATCGAGCCCGGTCCCGGTCACCACTGGCGAAATCGGCTCGGTCTGGCTTGACCATCCCGAGCTTGCCTCGGCCGTCGATTTCGTTGCTGCGCACGTGCTGCCGTACTGGAACGGCATTCCCGCCGCGCAGGCGAGCGACTACACGGTGGAATTCTATGACCAGTTGCGCCGCGCGCTGCCGGGCAAGCGGATCGTCATCGCCGAATTCGGCTGGCCGAGCGCCGGCTACAATATGCAGGACGCCAATCCCGGCCGCATCGAGCAGGCCATGGTGTTGCGTGATTTCGTCTCTGCCGCCGAAGCCTACGGCATCGATTACAACATCGTCGAAGCCATCGATCAGCCGTGGAAGACGGCTGAAGGCGGCGTCGGCCCGTATTGGGGCATTTTTAACGCCGCCCGCCAGGCAAAATTCTCCTGGACGGGACCGATCAGCGACCCAGACTATGTCAAGCGCGCGAGCCTTGCGGTTCTACTTGGCCTGTTGCTGTCCTTGCCGATCCTGGCCATGGCCGGCGCCACCGTCACCCAATCGCTGCTGCTGGCAATCTCCGCCAATCTGGCCGGCGCCTGGTTCGCGGCCATTTTCGATTTCTGGAAGGGCCACTATTTCGTGCCCGGCGCCGCCTTCGCGCTTGGTCTTGGCGTCGTGCTGCTGATCCCGCTCATGGTCATCGCGCTGGCGCGGATGGAGGAAATTGCCGCCATCGCCTTCGGCCGGCCGCCGCGCCGGCTTGCCGGCTCACCGCCGCTGGTGCCTGAACTCTTTGCGCCGAAAGTCTCGATTCACATTCCGGCCTGCTGCGAACCGCCGGATATGCTCAAGGCCACCCTCGATAGCGTGGCGCGGCTTGACTATCCCAATCTCGAATGCGTGCTGGTGATCAACAACACGCCCGATCCGGCGCTGTGGCGTCCGATCGAGGAGCATTGCCGCGCGCTCGGCGAACGCTTCAAGTTCGTCAAAGCCGACGATCTTAAGGGCTACAAGGCTGGCGCGTTGCGTCTGGCGCTGGCGAACACCGCAGCAGACGCGGAAATCGTTGGCGTGATCGATGCCGATTATGTCATCGCGCCCGAATGGCTCAAGGATCTGGTGCCGCTGTTCGCCGACAAGGGCGTCGGTCTGGTGCAGTCGCCGCAGGACCACCGCGACGGCGACCGCTCGCCGATGCATTCCGCCATGAACGCCGAATATGCCGGCTTCTTCGATATCGGCATGGTGCAGCGGAACGAGGTCAACGCCATCATCGTCCACGGCACGATGTGCCTCATTCGCCGCGCAGCACTCGAAGCCGCCGGCGGCTGGTCGAGCGATACCATCGTCGAAGATTCTGATCTGGGGCTGACGCTGCTCGAACAGGGCTGGGTCGCGCACTACACCAACCAGCGCTACGGCTACGGGCTCCTTCCCGATACGTTCGATGCCTACAAGCGCCAACGCCACCGCTGGGCCTTTGGCGGCCTGCAAATCTTGCGCAAGCACTGGCGGCAACTCCTGCCCGGAGCCACCGGGTTGACCCGCGAGCAGAAGCGCGAATACGGGCTGGGCTGGCTCAACTGGCTAGGCGCCGAAAGCATCGGCGTGGTGGTTGCGCTGCTCAATATCCTTTGGGTACCGTTCGTGGCATACGCAAACAGCGGCGCGGCGAAGTTGCTCGGCGACTATTTTCGCAGCATTGCGCCCGAGATCGGCGACGCCCACGCGGGCTCGCTGGCCCGATTGGCAGAGTCTCTCTCAAGCTTCGGCGCGGTGCCAGATCAAATTCTCACAATTCCGATCATTGCCGCGTTCACAGTCTCGGTCTTGCATTTTGCGGCGCTCTACCAGCTGCGCGTGCGCGCCTCCGGCGGCCAGATGCTCGGCGCGGTCTGTGCCGCCATGGCGGTGCAATGGACGGTCGCACGCGCGGTGGGAATCGGTCTCGTGCGGGAACGCCTGCCGTTCCTGCGCACCGCCAAGGGCGGCGCCACGCGAAAGGGCGCGGATTTCCCGGCGTTCTGGGAGGCGGTCATCGGCGGATTGCTGCTCGCGGGCGCGATGACGCTGGTCGTCACCAACTACAAGGAGGTGCGCGAGATCAACATCTTCGCCGCGGTCCTTGTAGTGCAGAGCCTGCCCTTTATCGCGGCGACGGCGATCGCCGCCATAGACGGCACGCGCTTTAACTCCTTCGCCTATTGGCGCGCGATCTCCACCAGGGCAGCCGTGCTGCTGCCGCAGTCAAAGGTCATCGCCGAACCGCCGAAAATGCCGGCGGACAATCGCGTCGAAGCGGCGCAGTAACTCAGCCTGCCAGCGCGGTTTCGGTAAGCCGCACCCAGTAGGAGGTGCCGGCCGGGATGACCTCATCATTGAAGTCATAGGCCGGGTGGTGAAGGCCGGCGCTGTCGCCGTTGCCGATCCAGATGAAGGCGCCCGGCCGCTCGTTGAGCATGAACGAAAAGTCCTCGGCCGCCATGCGCGGCGGGAAGGCGACGTCGACCTTGTCCTTTCCTGAAATCTCGCGGGCGATTCCGGCGACAAATTTGGTTTGCGCTTCGGGGTTGACCACGACCGGATAGCCGTTGGTGTAAGTGACTGTGGCGGTCGCGCCGTAGAGCCGCGCCGTGCCTTCGACCACTTCGTTGATGCGCCTGCGCAGGGTGTCGCGCACCTCCACCGTGAATGCCCGCGCGGTCCCGCGCAGAGTGGCGTGCTGCGGGATGACGTTATCGGTGTGGCCGGACTGGAACGCGCAAATCGACACCACGGCGGCTTCGAGGGGGTCGACGTTGCGCGCCACGATCGATTGCAGCTGATTGACGATCTGGGCGCCGACCAGAATCGTGTCGATCGCCAGATGCGGCCGGGCCGCGTGCCCGCCCTTGCCTTCGAGCTCAATGGTGATGTGGTCGGCCGAAGCCATGATCGGGCCCGGCCGCATGGCGAAGGCGCCGACCGGCACCCCCGGGCAATTATGCATCCCATAGACCTCCTGGATGCCGAACCGCGTCATCAGGCCGTCCTGCACCATGGCCTGCGCGCCGGCACCGCCCTCCTCCGCCGGCTGGAAAATGACCACCGCGCTGCCGGCGAAATTACGCGTCTCGGCCAGATACTTGGCGGCGCCGAGGAGCATCGCTGTGTGGCCGTCATGGCCGCAGGCATGCATCTTGCCGGGAACGGTCGAGCGGTACGGCAATCCCGTTTCCTCTTCGAGCGGCAGCGCATCCATATCGGCGCGCAGCCCGATCACTTTGCCGGCCTTGCGGCCGCGGATGACGCCGACGACGCCGGTGCGCCCGATCCCGGGCACGACTTCGTCACAGCCGAAGCTTTTTAGCTTCTCGGTTACGAGCGCGGCGGTGCGATGCACGTCGTAACGCAGTTCCGGATGGGCATGGATGTCCCGCCGCCAAGCGGCGATTTCAGCGTGCAGATCAGCGATGCGATTGACGATGGGCATGGACAGCTCCTCATGGCCCGGCGGCTCTCCCGGCATTTGCGCCAGCTTAGCAAAGTCGGCATAAAAAAGCGCGCAAGACTGGAAAACCCAGCCTTTATTCAGTAATTGAAGCGCCAAGCGAGCCCGTAGCTCAGTCGGTAGAGCACGTGACTTTTAATCACGGGGTCCTGGGTTCGAGTCCCAGCGGGCTCACCAATAATATCAACGGCTTGAGCGAAACGGCGCGCCAAGCCCTTAAATGGCAAAGCATGGCAGATCCTGAAGGAGAGAATGGAAGCCGGCGGCGATCCATGGTCGCGCTCGGAGTCGTCGTGCTCCTGTTCGTGGTCGGCTACTTCCTGGCGCGCGAGCTTTACGCCAATGGCCAGCTGGAAGATTGCCTGCTCTCCGGACGCACCAACTGCACGCCGATCCAAACTCCCGGCCAATAAGCCGATCGAAACGTGGCAAACGGACGACAGCGTATCTCCAGGGCGCCACGGGAGCTTCACCAACGCGTCGTGACCGCGCCATAGAGCCCGCGCACCATGCGCCAAGTTGGGCGCGTGAGGGCTAGCCCGTCGAGGGAGAATCGACGATGGACATCCGCACCGCGTTCTACGCTCCGTCAAGCGCAGATCTGAGCCGGCCGAAATGCCCGCGCTGTGGCTCGGTGCTGTTCGCCGCCGAGCGATCAACGTTCAATCCCAATGGCCGGATTCGTCATACCTGGTCATGCGACGAGTGCGGCAACGAGTTCGTCACCTCGATCACGATTTTGCCGCCCCAGGCATAGGAGCTCAGCAAAGGTCGAGGGCACGCCGCTCAGGTGAAAGACGCAAGCCTTTGGCGTTTGGGAAAAGTGTTTGATCCGCGTATAGTCATTGCTGCGAGCGGCTGCTCGTGGCCCCCGCAGTAACGGCGACGCAATAAGGCGGCTGCCGCAGTGTTTATGTCATCGTTCAGATTTTTCAGAGGGAGGACCCCATGCGTCAAACCTTCGCCCGTCGATCGATCCTGAGCTATTGTCTTGGCGGCGCCGGTGCCGCGCTGCTGGCGCTGACGTCGCGCAGCCAGGCCGCGACCACCACCTTCACCGCCGATCTCAAACCATCGAGTGAAGTGCCTCCGAACACCACCAGCGGCACCGGCTCGGCAACAGTGACGCTCGATTCTGCCGCCAATAAGATCACCTGGAACGTCACGTTCTCGGGCCTGACCGGCCCGGCGACCGCCGTGCATATTCACGGCCCGGCGCCCGTCGGCAAGAATGCCGGCGTCCTGATCTGGCTCTCGACCAAGGGCAAGACAGCCACCTCGCCGGTGAGCGGTTCGGCGACGTTCAGCGCTGCCGATGTCGCGGATCTGATGAACGGTCAATGCTATGTCAACGTTCACACCACCGCCAATCCGGGCGGCGAGATCCGCGGCCAGCTGGTGAAATCATAGGCGTCATCATCGTGCCGGCGGGTTTGACGGCGCTATAACGAGCGACCTGCCAGCGCTGCTGGCGGGTCTTTCGTCGTTGTGAAAACCCCGAGAGTGTAAGGCGGCACGTTATGCTGCGGCTGCGGCGGCAACGCGCGGAGCAAGCACCGTGCTCTTGAGGTAGGCCGCCAACGCCGCCAAGTCGTCGCCGGCAATCGGCGCATAGGGCGGATATGGATCGCCGACCGGTACGCCGATCAGGTTCATGGCGGCCTTCATGGTCGGTGCCAGCCCGTAATGCATCCACTTGCCGGGGAACAGCGCGAACTGCAGCTGCAATTGCGCCGCGCGGTCAAAATCCTTGGCGACGAATGCCTCGATAATGGAACGCGCGATCTCGGCCGCGGGCGGCGGCATGGTGGCGCCTGCGCCGCCCAGTTCGACGCTCGCGAGCAACATCTGCATCGTGGTGAAATATTGCGCGTGGCCGGCGCGGTCGATTTCGACAATGAGCCGCGACACGCGGGCAAGATCGCGCGAGCTTTCCTTGATGAACTGCACGCGCGGCAGCTTGGCGAGCGCGATGGTGTCGGGGATGGAGACGTCGGCGCCCGGGCCGGGATTAAGATAAAGCGTCAGCGGCAAGCTTGTTTCGAATGAAATTTTCTCAAAGTAGCCGACAAGGTCGGCGCGCATCGGCGCGCCCGCAAAGGGACGCAGCGGCGCCAACAGCTGCAGCGCCGCCGCCCCGAGCTTCTCCGCCTCGTGCGCCAGTTCGATCGCGGTGCGGAACGACGGGTGCGTGATGCCGACCATCACCGGGACGCGGCCGTCGGCATATTCAACCGTCGAGCGGATCAGCGCCTTGCGCGCTTCGAGGCTGAGGTAGGTGTATTCCTGCGTCTCGACGCCGGCCGCTACCACCATGGTGGCGGCGCAATCGCGCACCACGTAATCGATTTGCCGGCGCAAGCTGCGCTCGTCGACGTTGAGATCGCTCGTAAAGGGTGTCAGCGGCGCAACGATCAATCCCGGCCGTCGCATGGCATTCTCCTCAAGTTGGCGTGTGGATCATGCCCGCATCGTTATTGTTTGGAAATGCCGGCGCTCGTGTCCGCACAATGGAGCCCGTGGCATGATGGTGCGGACTTGGCAACCGCCACACCAGACCTTGATCCAATTCGATTGAATCGCTACGCGTCGATATCCGCCCTGGTCAGCCATTGTTCTTTGGTCTGCGCCGCAAAGTCGGCAAAACGTCCCGCAACTATTGCGGCGCGCGCCCCGGCAACCAGATCCTGGTAGTAGTAGAGGTTGATCACCGACAACAGCGTGCCGCCCAAAGCCTCACCGCTGCGGAACAGGTGGTGCAGATAGGCGCGCGAAAATTCGCGCGCGGCCGGGCAGCGGCTTTCCGCATCGAGCGGCCGCTCATCGTCGGCGTGGTGGGCGTTTTTGATGTTGATCGGCCCGAAGCGGGTAAAGGCGAGGCCGTGGCGGCCGTTGCGGGTCGGCAACACGCAATCGAACATGTCGATGCCACGGCGGATCGCTTCAAGAAGATCGTCGGGTGTGCCGACGCCCATCAGGTAGTGCGGCCGCTCCGCCGGCAATATGGCCGCCGTTTTTTCGACGACATCGAGCATGACCTGCTGCGACTCGCCGACCGCGAGCCCGCCGATGGCGTAGCCGTCAAAGCCGATGCCAATGAGCCCGCGCGCGCTTTCCTCGCGCAGTTTTTGATCGTCGCCGCCCTGCACGATGCCGAACAGCGCCCGATCCGGCGCCGCGTTTTCGAATGCCCGCTTGCAGCGCTCCGCCCAGCGCAGCGACAGCTTCGTCGCGCGCTCGATCTCCGCCCGATCGGCCGGCAGCCGCACGCATTCGTCGAGCTGCATGGCAATGTCGGAGCCGAGCAGGATCTGCACTTGCGTCGCCCGCTCCGGTGAAAGCGCGACCATGGCGCCATCGATATGCGAGCGGAACGTAACGCCCTCCTCCGTGACTTTGCGCAGCGCCGAAAGCGACATCACCTGGAAGCCGCCGGAATCGGTGAGGATCGGATGGGGCCAGCGCATAAACGCGTGCAGCCCGCCGAGCGCGGCGACCCGCTCGGCGCCGGGCCGCAGCATCAGGTGATAGGTGTTGGCGAGGAGGATTTCAGCACCCGCCGCGCGCACGTCGTCGTGGTGCACGCCCTTGACCGCCGCCTGCGTGCCCACCGGCATGAATGCCGGCGTGTGCGCTACTCCGTGGGCGGTCGTTATTTCGCCGGCGCGCGCAGTGCCGTCGGTTGAGATCACGCGGAAGGAGAAAGGCATTGAGCCGTCACTACGCCAAATTACAGCGCATATCAAAAATTTGCTGACGCCAAGTACGCAGACGTGGAGCCAAAGTGCGGCAGTGGCGATGCTCGCCCTCAGGCCGCCGGACGGACGGCGGCCGCAGCCTGAGCCGGTGCGCCATGCGCGAGTGCAGAATCGGCCTGGGGCTGCAAGTGGGCAAGAAACGTTGGCAGCTTGCAGAATGCAAGATGCATATCGTCGTTGAAGGAGATGTGCTTGTAGCCGTGACGCCCCCAAGCGATCGATAGCGCTTCCCGGGTAAAGATGGAAACGTGGCCGTTACGCGGCCCGACATACCACCACCCGACGCCGTAGCTGTTGAAATTGGCCGGCTGCACCAATGTGGAATAGAGAACAAGCCCTGTTTCAGTCAGACATTCCAGTATTTGTGAAATGCCGACGTCAGGGTCTGGCATGTGCTCGAACGTCTCGAAACAGGTCACTAAATCGAATTTCCCCTGGGGACACCGCGCAAATTCCGGCACCATGGGATCGTATGTTTGCGCGACGGGAAATCCCTTGCTGCGAAGCACCGAGCACAGCACGTCACTGCCCCCGCCGAAATCCAGCACCCGCGTGGTCGCCATCTGTCCGGCCCACAGGCCCGCCACCAGCTCGGCCTCCGCGCGCGGTCGTGTTTCTTTGTAATCTGGATCAACTTTGAGATAGTCGTCATTGTAAATGTGGGCTTTGAACTCCTCATGGGTCCAGTCGTCGAAGGCGTCAGTGAACAAAAAACCGCACTGCGCACAGCGACGGT